>NZ_CP029790.1:0-13712 GCF_003209315.1 Psychrobacter sp. YP14
TGCATCCTGTGCTTTCATGCTAGTGGCTGTCGATATCTATCATGGAGGTGCAGCAGAACCCGAAGCGAGAATCATGTACGCAATTATTACGGGCATGGGCTTTATCGGTGGTGTGGGGCTATTATTACAGGTGATTAATACGGTAAAAGGCACTGCCACAGCTGCATAGTTATGGAATACCGCTGCTATCGGCATCTCTGTTGCTTATTGGACGTTATGAGATAGCGATATATTATCAGTTGTTAATTTTTTAATTCTACAATTCTCAGAACCTTCAAAGTCAAAAGATAATCTTGAATAATTATTATTCGTCCGGTTGTATACTCAACCTTACATTTTGAAAGTTACATTGCTATGTACACTGATTTTATCTAAATAGATTTAGAGTACTAATAGCAATATCTCACAGCCTAAGGTTCAAGTCCTAACTAGGGTACCGAAACAGTGAATGAGCCTGATTGGTTCACCGCAGGTATACCCCATGCTAAAGCAGATACTTTTGATCCCCATTATAAGAGAAAAAGTGAAGCCTGATAGCATTGTTTACACTGACTCATTTAAAAGCTATAACGCATTAGATGTCAGTGAGTTTACTCATTATCGTATCAACCACTCTAAAACCTTTGTTAATGATAAGAATCATATTAACGGTATAGAGAACTTCTGGAACCAAGCTAAACGGCATCTACGTAAGTTTAACGGGGTTCCAAAAGAGCATTTTCACCTCTATTTAAAGGAATGTGAGTGGCGTTTTAATCACAGTGACCCAAAGTCGCAATTACTACAATCAAAACAATGGGTTAAACAGGGTTTGAACTAGTTATCTAGGACAGCCCCAAAATTAATATGGCAAAGGTATATATAAAATGAACATAGTTAAACAATTAAATAAAATAAGTATTTTTATTAGTATTGCATTTTTTACTAATGCAGCGAATGCCATGTTAAGCTGTAAAGATGTTAAATATGGCAATGAAAATTATTTTGATAATATGCAAAAGTTAGCTGCGGATGCTAGGTTGCCTGATGGCTATTTTTCACCGCTATCATGAAAGTGTTGTAAGTGGCTTATGCGGTGAAGGAGATAAAGAATATATTGAAACACTAATAGAAACAGGATATGTAGCAAGATCTGAAGTGCAAGCTATTAAAGAAGCATTAGCACTCGATAAACAGTACTTAAAAGGCATTAGATATCAAAGTATAAAAGAAAAGTTTAGTTATTTAGGTTCCGCAGGTTCAGGAAACGTAACCCATTATTATATATACGAACCTGAATCTAAGTGTGGTCAATTAGCCAAAAGAGCTTTGCAAGGAAGTAAGCAAGCTATTGAAACTTTGCAAAGTGGGGTAAAGTACTGCAAGTTAGAATAATCGGCGCTTCTAGTTGGTTCCTCTAGGGTTAACTTTAATTTTGAACTAATTATGATATAAGACTATTTATCAACTTTTTATAGTGAGTAGAGATATGCAAGCTGATTTTGAAGAAATAATGGTTAAAAAAGAGGTTAGTTATGATGAAATAAGGCAGCTTAGTTCTCAACGATTAGAAAAGTATGATGGTAAAAGTCTTATAGAAAAATATGCTCTGTATATGGGAATGGTGCAGATTTTAGAATTAGAGATGAAACAGATTATATATAGTCAACTAGATTATAAATCTGAAGGTCAGCTAGAGAAATTAGAAAAAATGACCCTAGGAGGAGCTGTCAAAATTCTAGATAAGAAATTGCGCGTACGCCCAGACCTAATTAAACTATTAGAAAATACTAAAGACAATAGGAATGATATGGCCCATTCATTCTTAGTAGATACGATGATTTCAAAATCATTAGGATTCAGCGTGGAAAGCATTGAAGTACGACAATTAGAAAAATATATTCGTGAGTTAGAAAATGTAATTTTATTTTGGGAATGGTGTGTTAAGCATGACGCACTGCTCCCCTAAGACCATTCAAACGCTATTTACCCCATATCGATACTTACACGAAATTTGGGCTGCTCTCGAATTATTTATATTACCAAGGGATACTTTTATGAGCACTGTTCAACAGCTTTTTCGACAGCTTGCACATATGTCGAAAAGTCTTTTTCTTCCATAGATTTTGTACTCCAATCACTACCGATAGCAGCTGTTAAAATAGGATCCATAACATCAAATTGGCAGCTACATGAGTTTTTATCGTCAGCGTCTGCGCAATAGTTATTTTTTTCCTCAGAGTAAGCCTTAGAACTTGGTGCTTCGTATGTAGGGGCTGAAGCAGTTTCATAGTTTGTCGACTCGTCCGAGCAAGCTACGATAGATATTCCCAACATAATAATTGGCAACAATTTAATTTTCATAGGCTATCTACTCAAGAAAGATTAGGATTACATCTTATTAGTTTATTTAACAAGAATCTTATTTTTAATTAGAAGAGCTATAAGATTTGATAATGTCCAAGGCCTTGGACTTATCTTGAGGTCCGAAACCCTCATCATAACCCTGTTCATTACCAAGAACTTTACCGGAATGCTTATTAACAAGGTCAATCACATCCAACCCTTCCAATTCTACAAACCTAACTAACGTACTTAATGCGAACTCAACGATATCTTTATTCACGCTATTCATATATTAGCTCTATCTTTATTAAAAAAAATGTTTGGTATAAAGTTTAATATTGTTCATTAGATATTAAAGCATTAACTTTTTCAACTAAATACGTTATAAATTCGTAGTATCAATTAGGTGCTCAGTAAGCACAGGATCGCCTGTAGAGCAATTTTGCATGCTTTCGAGGTATTAACCTACCATCAGCTCCTTTCTCTTTAAGAAGGTATTTTAAAACGCCGCTGGCTTTGCCTTTCCCATGATTTGAAAATTTAACGATCATGATTCTCCCTCGCTGACTTTTTTGAGGCTTCTATACTCAATTCGATTAACAGGTGTATCTGTTCACGTATCGCTTTTATCTCATGCAATACTTGAGCATCTACCTGTCTTTCTGTGTTCACATGACGAGTTAACTGATTCAAGTTACTGCCTATACGGCCCAGCTGACGCACTAAATCTGGATCAACTGGCTTCATAGGGGTCACCCCTAAAGCAAGAGCTCTTAGCCAACTTGCAACTGTACTTCCTCTATTTCTTTTTTTAAGTTCTAAAAGCTCATAGTCGTTTACTCGAATAGATATTTCACGAGTACGTTTGGCTCTCTTATCTAAATTAATAGAACTATTCTTGGACATAATAAGACGCACCTTAAAAGATTGAAGGGGGCTTGGGGTCTCCCCAACCAGCACACAAGAGGGATAGAATATTTTTAGCGTAGCATAAAATAGCCCCCTCTTGTGACTGCTGGCTTAGTGAACAGATTATAATTGTCTGTACCTATCATGATGTGCTATGTCTGTACCTAATTATAGCTTAATGTCTGTACCTATTTTTATTAATGTCTATACCTATGCTAAAATAACTGTGTATACCTAAGGATATAAGGCGATTATTATGAGTAAAAGATCTGAGAATATGAGTAGGGTTAATGACCTTCGCTCAAAAGTAACGCGTGCTATGGTCTCTTTATTAGATGAATTAGAAGAGGGTACAGGTGGTGATTATGATGGTTTCACTGAGTGGGATATTAAAGATCATCAAGAACTAAAAGGTCAATTAAATTCTTATAGAGCACAGAAAATCGCCCAGTTCTTAGGCAGGACTATTAGTAAGCAAAAATTATTAAAGTACGCTAAGCCTAAAGGATATGAGTATTCCCTAACGAATAAAGATATTAGTAACTGGTTAGAGAGCAATAAAGATGCGTTATTGAAATATTCATCTTTTAATATAGCGGTAATGACAAATGGCCACAGGTATGAGTAAGGTTGCAACTTAGCAGCACTTTGGCCACCCAGCCCTTTACTTCTTAAGGCGGTGGCCGGAAAACAGAATTCACAGCCAACCGAGCAAAATTCCGCACAATAGCAACAGAAGGAAGTGAAGAAGCTACACTAAAGGGAGCCGCTAAAGGACGAAGAGACGATGTAATATCCCGAACCAGTGACCGCGGCATCTCAAATTGCAAACAAACACCCAAAGCGGCTATTATCTGATTATGGCTATTTGCACACTCTAGGTTGCTCAGCCAATTGATGACTGAACGCCTTGATACATCTAGCTTTCGTGCTATTTCACTCTTATTTAAGCCTTGTTCGTATAACTCTTTAGCTTGCTGTCGTTTCTCATCATAGCTCCTACCTTTAGCTCGGCCACCTTTAGCACCTCTAGTAGCTTGAAGCTTAGAGAACGCCTTATGTGATGCTGTGAAGTCCATTCTGGCACAATACCTAGCGATACTACGAATGATGTGCTTAACCTCATTTGGATCGAGTGGTACATCAAATCTCTGGTTCATCTTTTCTGCTATTGGTTTGAGATATCTGACTATTGCATTAAAACTTTTAGTTTTACACTGATAGGCTAAGTGTCGTAAATCCTCAAATAACGAGCAGTTACGGCCATAACCCGAATCATTTGCAGGCTCTTGCTTCGTCTGAGGGTAGAGTGGCTCTAAATCCAGATAATCTGCAAGCTCGGCAAGCGTATAAGAGGGCTGCGCCCCTGTTAGATACGTCTCATGCTCGTCACGATCGCCTTCGTCCTCATTGTTGTTAAGCCAGTGAGTCTTTTTTGGGGTGGGGGCATTGTCTTTTATGTAACAAGGATTCTTGATGAGGTTGCCTGAATAGCTTGTATCTGCTCCTAATGCTTCACATAGCGCATCCCTAACAGCTTTAAGGTAGCTTTCGGCTCTAATGCTTGAGTTACCTCCAATACCTACAGGTGTGGTTAGCCTATACGCATAATGAGCGTGGCCATTTTTGGGATTTTTGATGATAACTTGGGGTTTGGGTAGGCCTGTATCTATAAAGGTAAATAAAGCATCTGGATGGTCAATATCGAATACTAACCACTTAATCACGCAAGGGTGATTGGGCTGGATAAATCGGTGTTTAATCGCTTGTTTTTTGCTACGAACGAAAATAGAGCCTTTCTCGTTGGTGCAATAAGGCTTATTGGCAAGGTCGTCATAAAACTGACGTAATTGAGGTACTTCCTGCCATTCTCTTGGCGAGACTTGTTTGAGACATTCCATTACATTCTACGCTATTGTTTTAGAATGACAGCGTGATATAATGGTTCTTGCTACGGAAGCACTATATCTGCTATCACAGATTAGTATTCTAAAAACCCTCGATGCCGGCAAGCATCGGGGGTTTTATCTTTTATGTAGTTTACTCTTTTATTTAATTCTCTGCAAACCCTTGTAATTAATGGTCTAAAGACTCGATACTATTAACTTCTATGTTGAAATACGTCGGCCTGACCATGCTTACGCACGTACTCACGCATAAAGGCTCTGACTGCCTGTGATGCAGTTGTGTCTTGGTTCTCACAAGCGTACTTAAATGCTTTCAGTAAATTTTCATCAACTTTAGCAGTGAACATTTTTTTTGTTGGCTCAGTCATGAAAACTATTCCTTAATATAGACACCAATTATATATTAAGTATATACCAATTAATACCAAATTAGCATGATAAAATATTTAGAACACAGTCAGGTCATCACGATTAATTGAGTAAAGACAACTTTATGATAAACTTAAACCAAGATTGCATAGCTAGGGCTGGTTCATGAAAGATCAAAGACACTGACTAGAGCATCCAAACCGCGAGATATACCTTCTTCATAATTACCTTCCTTAAAACTGGGCACCATTACACTATTAATAATTATATTTAATGTTTTATCATCAAGCTGCTCCCAAACACCTGCACCTGAAATGATATATATTTTTTTATCTTCCATTGCCATGAGAATAAGAAGCCCATTATTTTTTTTCAAAGATCCTAGAGACCAAGCATCAGCTATTTTTGTAGCATAATCATAGATAGACATATTGCCAGTTGTAGGCACAACAACTAAACCAACATCTAACAGACCTTCGTTATTAATACTTTTCAATTTACGATACAATTGCTTACGCTCATAATCATTGAACGTATTTGTAAAGTCATTTAATGGAGATTCTAGTTCAGATACAACCTGCTCTGGTGACAAGTACCCTCGACTAGACTCTTTTATTTTCGACTCTTGTACACTGAAATCAGATGCGATAAATTCGCTTTCTTCGTGAGCGTAACTAGGACTGTCTATAGCTTCTGCCTCAATATTACTACATGCAACTAATAGCAAAGAGAGGTACATACTACAACCCAATACGCCAACCTTATGGGTAATTATTTTTTGCTCACTCTGACTAACTGCTGAGGCCATTTTTATATCCTTCTACATCATAATATTTCATTATAGAGCATCACCCACAAAGAAAGCCCCCAGCAGGGGCTTTTTCATGAAACGCAGCTTAAAACACATTCAAGCGAAGTCATTTAACGTAACGTCTGTTATGCAAAACTGGATCTTTCATTACCTTAATATCTATTGTTAAAAACCTCGTTCATTAAGCCTTTTGTAAACATTACAACCTTCTTGGAATCCATTATCACAAGATAATCCGAAAAAGTTTTTAGCCTTCTTATAATCTTGACGAACGCCTTCGCCTTTATAGTACATTCTTCCAATGTTGTACTGAGCAGTGGCATGGTTGGCAGCTTTTGTGTACCACTCCAAAGCTTTTTGGTAGTCCTGACGAACGCCTTCGCCTTTATAGTACATTATTCCAGTGTTGTACTGAGCAGCAGCATATCCTTGGTTGGCAGCTTTCGTGTACCACTCCAAAGCCTTTTGGTAGTCCTGACGAACGCCTTCGCCTTTATAGTACATTCTTCCAATGTTGTACTGAGCAGTGGCATGGTTGGCAGCTTTTGTGTACCACTCCAAAGCCTTTTGGTAGTCCTGACGAACGCCTTCACCTTTGTGATGCATTGTTCCAATGTTGTTCTGAGCATCAGCATCTCCTTGGTTAGCAGCTTTCGTGTACCACTCCAAAGCCTTTTGGTAGTCCTGACGAACGCCTTCACCTTTGTGATGCATTGTTCCAATGTTGATCTGAGCATCAGCATCTCCTTGGTTAGCAGCTTTCGTGTACCACTCCAAAGCCTTTTGGTAGTCCTGACGAACGCCTTCACCTTTATAGTACATTCTTCCAATGTTGTACTGAGCAGTGGCAAGCCCTTGGTTAGCAGCTTTTGTGTACCACTCCAAAGCCTTTTGGTAGTCCTGACGAACGCCTTCACCTTTATAGTACATTCTTCCAATGTTGTACTGAGCAGTGGCAAGCCCTTGGTTAGCAGCTTTTGTGTACCACTCCAAAGCCTTTTGGTAGTCCTGACGAACGCCTTCACCTTTATAGTACATTATTCCAGTGTTGTACTGAGCAGTGGCAAGCCCTTGGTTAGCAGCTTTTGTGTACCACTCCAAAGCCTTTTGGTAGTCCTGACGAACGCCTTCGCCTTTGTCATACATTATTCCAATATTGTTCTGAGCACCAGCATCTCCTTGATTGGCAGCTTTAGTGTACCACTCCAAAGCCTTTTGGTAGTCCTGACGAACGCCTTCGCCTTTGTCATACATTATTCCAGTGTTGTACTGAGCATCAGCAAGCCCTTGGTTAGCAGCTTTTATGTACCACTCAAAGGCTTTTTGGTAGTCCTGACGAACGCCTTCGCCTTTGTCATACATTATTCCAGTGTTGTACTGAGCATCAGCAAGCCCTTGGTTAGCAGCTTTTATGTACCACTCAAAGGCTTTTTGGTAGTCCTGACGAACGCCTTCGCCTTTGTCATACATTATTCCAGTGTTGTACTGAGCATCAGCAAGCCCTTGGTTAGCAGCTTTTGTGTACCACTCCAAAGCCTTCTGGTAATCCTGACGAACGCCTTCACCTTTATAGTACATTTCTGCAATATCAGTTTGAGCAATTGCATCTCCTTGACTAGCTAGGCGGGTTATTTGACTAAGGTCCGCTCCTGTTGCTATTACTGGGGTGCTTAAGAGTACTAAAACTAACGAAACATATACTTTAGTTTTTTTTGCTATTTTGAAAGGTCTCATACTATCTCTCTTGGATGTTATTCAGCTTACACTAAGCTACGCGGCAAGGTCCCAAATAGGTTAAATAGTTACCACCAGCGCCACTTTTTTCTACTTTGAATTACTGTTTCTGTAGTGTTTGCTTCCTCAGTGGGATGGGTTGGTTCAGTTACACACTCGTCTGTACTGCCTAACTGTTCTTCATCTTCTGTTGGTTTATGAGGATCCATACCAATCAATCTACTTTGTACAAGCTCTTGTATACTCATATTAGCTTTGCTCAAATTATCATTTAATAGCTCAATCTGGCGTTGATAGTGCGTAATTTGTTGCTGGTAATCCTTATGGACTAATTCTTGTTTTTGCAGCGACTCTTCTAAGTGCTTGTTTTTTAGTTGCTCAATCTCTAATTGATGCTGTAATTCAGCTGTGTTTTCAGGTGTCATGCCTGACAATAAACCCTGTATACCATTGACTGGATCTACACGTTTAGTTTGCTTAGGCTCTCCAAATGCTCTAAACATTTCAGCAGTATCAATCATCTTGTTGGAATCTCTAGAAAGCTTACCATTATTGATGTTTTTATAGATGGTGTTCCTAGTAATACCCCACTGTTTAGCCGCGTCCGTAACTGTTAATTTCAAGTGTCACTCCCTGCTAAATTGCTTTTTTTGAGCGTTCAATCATTGAACATTATTACACGTTTGACTTAGAGTGTATATTTTCAGGATACCCCTTTACTTGAGGGGCATGTGATTTGTTGCAGATATAAAAGGATAGTACTTCGCGAAGTGACAGTTTGAGGGCCTAATAAACGCAAACACCTAAAATAGTCTGTTATAAGTGGTTCTACTATATCGGTCTATTTTAGGTGGTCTATTAATATTTTATAAGGCGTTTTTAGATGGTTCCGCTAGGGTATACCTATGGGGGGGGCAATCAGGCGCTCTCACTGATTTGGCGCCTTATACACGCATCAAGCTTAGCCTTGAAAATATAGTACGCTTACCAAACTAGGCTAAACGATTGTATGGAAAGGATACTAGAATGGCATCGTATAAACCCTAGATTATTAGTGAAGCAAATATGAAGAACAATCAGTATTATTATCTTAAAAAAATGCCTAGTAACCGTATTATGGGCGCATTAGCGATCAGCAGCCTATTGGTGATGGTCAGTAGTTGTGATAGTACCATGAAGGAGACTAAGTCTACTGACACGGTAGCCAATACGGCATTAAATCCAGATAATACACCTAAAAATAACTCCGATTATAAAGCCGTTAGCAAAGATGGCTTTATTGCTGCTGATGATTCCGCGTCAACCTCGAATGGCGTTATGCAAGTCATCAATGCCAACAACCAGTTCGCTGTTGATATGTATCAGCAGATAAACGAGCAACCTGATCAAGCAGATAAGAATGTATTTTTCTCACCCTATAGTTTGTCTACGGCAATGGCAATGCTGTATGCAGCAGCAGAAGGGGAAACAAAGCAGCAAATTCAGAAGACCTTTTACTATCCGTCGATGGATACTCTAAACCCTAATAGTGCTGCGCTCTATAATCAATTCAATAAATCCAATCCTGATTATAAGCTCGCCACGGTTAATGATTTATGGATGCAACAAGGGCTAACGCCTAATAAGGCGTACGTAGACACCGTACAACGCTATTATGGCGGTCAAGTAACCAACCTTAATTTTAAAGGTAGTCCTGATCCCTCGCGCCTTATCATTAATAAAAAAATTGCTCAGCACACCAATCAGATGATTCCTGAGTTGCTACCAAAGGGTAGTATTCCCTCTAGTGTTGTCGCAGTATTAACCAACGCGGTTTACTTTAAGGGCGATTGGAAAATGCCTTTTGAGGCAAATAGCACTTTTGAGCAGCCGTTCCATCCTCTTACGGGCACACCATCTGATATCAAAATAATGAATATGAAGGCTGATTTCGGCTATAGCGAGGACAAGCAAGTACAGGTCGTGCAATTGCCTTACAAGGGCGATGACTTATCCATGCTAGTGATATTACCCAAATCAAAAGACAAAGCTGCGATGGAACAGCTGGTGCAGGATTTGAGTGCTGATAAGATTAAACAATGGAATAAAGACTTAGTCACTCAAGAAGTAAACCTTTACTTGCCAAAGTTTAAGCTTGCAGAGCGCTACGATATGAAAAGTTTGCTGTCAGCTATGGGTATGCCAAGCGCCTTTCAGGACAAAGCTACATTTAAATTATTTGATCAGCCTCTGCCTATAAAAATTGATGATGTTTATCATCAGGCGGTAGTTATTGTCGATGAAAAAGGGACAGAGGCGGCAGCAGCAACAGCCATTGTAGCAACGGAAGCTTCTGCTCCTATAGATCAGCCAGTAGAGTTTAAAGCCGATCATCCGTTTGTATTTTTAATTAAGGACAACAAAACTGATGCAATATTATTCTTAGGGCAAGTCAATAAGCCTTAATCAGGGTATACCTAAAATAGCAAAATTTATTTGATCAGCGTCTTATGCTTAGAATTTTTATTAAAGTATATGGTGTTTTTAATCGCCAAAGCATAAAAAATACAGTGACAATTCTGCATAGAATATTTTAAAAAAATACTTTATATTCTATTAAAAATCACATAGGTAAGTGGCTCACGATAGCCACTTTTTTTATGCCTTATACTTTTAGTAGATACACTTAGCTTTACGCAACCAGACAGGATGTGTCATGAGACATTTTTATTTAGACTTCATCTTTACCGCCATTGCATTAGCGATCGCGGCATGGTGGGGATATTCACATGGCGGGATGGGTGGTTTGATCGCAACCTTATCTATTACCGCGATTTTGGCCGTCATGGAAATCTCATTATCATTCGATAATGCGGTGGTCAATGCCTCAGTTCTTAAAGGCTGGGATGAGTTTTGGAAAAAGATATTTTTAACCGTTGGTATTTTGATTGCTGTATTTGGGATGCGCTTGGTATTCCCTATTGTCATTGTCGCAGTAACTGCTGAGCTTGCTATGGTAGAGGTCATCAAACTGGCTTTGTATCAACCAGAAGAATACTCTGCCCGTTTAATGGCACACCATGCTGAAATCTCTGCATTCGGTGGTATTTTCTTATTATTGGTGTTCTTAAACTTTATCTTTGACGATAAAGAAGTGCACTGGTTTAACTGGCTTGAAAGCCGTTTGGTAAAGCTTGGCAAAGTAGATGCCATGAGCGTCTTTGTGGCGCTTATTGTGTTGATGATTGCCGTATCATTTGCCAATCCTGAGCAATCCGCCGCTGTTCTAATCGCTGGTGTTTGGGGTATCTTGGTATACCTTGGCGTCCAAGTGGTCTCGGGTCTGCTTGAAGGTGACCTCGAAGAAGATTTAGAAAACAAAGAAAATGGCTCGGGCGCAGCAGCGACCAGTGCGATTATGAAAGGCGGTATCATCGGCTTCTTATACCTAGAAGTCCTCGATGCCTCATTCAGTTTCGATGGCGTAATTGGCGCCTTTGCGATTACCAATGACGTTATCGTGATTATGCTGGGTCTTGCTATCGGTGCGATGTTTGTACGTTCGATGACTATCTTCTTAGTGGATAAAGGCACGCTTGATGAGTTTGTCTATCTTGAACACGGTGCGCATTATGCCATCGGCGCTTTAGCCATTATCATGCTGCTATCGGTGAAATTTCATGTGCCAGAACTTATTACAGGACTGATCGGTATCGCCTTTATTGGTTGGGCCCTGCTTGCTTCACTGAAACATCGTAAGCAACAGGCAAAACTCACTGCTTAGAGTGTAGACAATGTAAAGCAAAAAATTATTATCTTAGAATATCGTTAATAACAGGTTATGCCAAATAATTGGTATAACCTTTTTTCTAACATGCATTGCTTTTTATTACCTCATAATAGACATCATATTCAAACATTTATATTTCCAACAACAAGAGACACAAATGCTGAAGAAAGCTGAACAAAGATTAGAAAAAACCATATTTAATAGTCGTTGGCTGCTAGCACCGTTCTATTTGGGATTGGTGCTCGGTATCATTTTATTATTTATCAAGTTTTTTCAAGAGCTGTGGCATATGACGACTCATGTGTTCAGTGCATCTGAAGCCGATGTCATCGTTGGTACGTTGGCGCTTATCGACATGTCATTAGTCGCAAGTTTATTGCTTATAATCATATTTAGTGGTTATGAGATTTTTGTCTCAAAAATTGATACCGGAGATCATGAGGACCGCCCTGAATGGATGGGGAAAATCAATTTCTCTGGGCTAAAACTCAAAGTGATTGGTGCCATCGTTGCCATTTCTGCGATTGATCTTCTTAAATCATTTATGGATATACCTAAAGAGATGAGCGAAGGTGATGCTGATAGATTGATGTGGAAAGTGATTATCCATATGACGTTTGTACTGTCAGGCCTGTTATTTGCTTTGATGGATAAGATTGTCGGTGACACCAAAAAACATTAGAAAGACTTTAATAAAAAACCTATCAATTAATTTATATAAATAGACGCAAAGGAGCACACATGGCAGGAGCCAGTTTATTAACCTTGCTTGATGACATCAGTGTGATATTAGATGATGTGTCACTTATGACCAAGGTTGCCGTTAAAAAAACGGCGGGTGTATTGGGCGATGATCTAGCCCTTAATGCAGAGCAAGTTTCAGGTGTTAAAGCAGACCGTGAGCTGCCAGTAGTTTGGGCCGTTGCCAAAGGCTCATTCGTTAACAAGCTTATATTAGTGCCGTTAGCGTTGCTGATTAGTGCCATCTACCCGCCATTAGTCACGTTTTTATTGATGTGCGGAGGTGTCTATTTGACTTATGAGGGTGCTGAAAAAATCATTCATAAGTTCTGGCCACATATCTTACCTCACGATGAAGAACAAATAGCCCGTCTACGTGCCAATGCTGATGAGACGATTGATTTGGTTGCTTTTGAAAAGGACAAAATCAAAGGTGCGGTGCGCACCGACTTTATTCTATCGGCTGAAATTATCGTAATTGCACTCGGCTCAGCAGTTGGAGCGACGCTTTTAGAGAAGAGCGTGATGCTGTCTATTATTGCTATTGGCATTACAGTAGGCGTTTATGGCTTAGTAGCGTGTATTGTTAAAATGGATGATTTAGGTCTTTACCTAATGAAACAGACGAACGGTGCAAAGCAGAAAATAGGTGGGATTTTATTGTCTGCGGCACCAAAGCTGATGAAGTTTCTATCGATTGCTGGGACATTAGCTATGTTTCTAGTGGGCGGCGGTATCTTAGTGCACGGGATCAGTTTTTTGCATCATGAAGTGGAAGACTTAGCGCACCTAACTGGCATATTTGGAAGTGTGACAACCATGCTCTTAAATGCGTTGGTAGGTTTAGCCGTCGGTGTTATTGTCGTGGCTATTGTCACCATGATTGGTAAATTACGCAGTAATAAGTCATCTTCGACGCATTAAAAATAACGATAATCACCCCTGTTCATTTAACCTTCTTTTAAAGAGTGCAATAAACCATGTAAAGAGTGCAATAAACCATGTTTGAATTTGATTTAAACTTAAAATTAATGGTATATCACCTAATTCAATTAGCAATTGCCTTCGTGCTTTCCCTACCGATTGCGCTTAATCGTGAGATGAAAGATAAGGGTGCAGGACTCAGAACCTTCCCATTAGTCAGTAT
>NZ_CP029791.1:0-19711 GCF_003209315.1 Psychrobacter sp. YP14
AACTGCACTTCATTTAAGATCTGCAGCTGTACACGTACGTTAGCAAGCATCGTTTCAGGTGAATTTAAACCAGGGACAAACTCATATCCCTGGTTTTGTAAGTCTTTGAGTAGTTCACGCTCTAGATCGTCTTCAGTCTGATAGCCCCCATCAGGCTGATCGCACTTGGTATATTTGTTTAAAACAATGAAATTATTCGATTCAGCAATCGTTTTTGTGTGGTCAGTCATTAGCTACTACCTCAGGCTTAGGGAAGCTTAACAGCAGATCACGATAATACTCATATTGCTGCTGACGTAGCTCTATTTCACGCGGGAGGCCTTCGGTCAGAGATGTAGTCAAAGCGTTAAATTTATCAAGGATGCTAACGATGCGTTGTTGTTCTGAAAGGTTGGGAAGTGGAATCTTAATTGCCCCAACTTGGCTGAAAGTTATTGCTGCTATTGTAGAGTTACCACCATTTGAATTCAAAAAATTATAAATTTTTTGTTGTGAAAGATAGTAATGTAAATAAGCTATGGTTATTTTTTGTGTTGTTAGTTTAATTTGGAACATATTGTTTGCTATAGCTCCATCATATTCTAAAAAAACTTTCCCGGCGGCGCGAGCTCCATATCTTATCATTACTAAATCGCCTTCATTTTTGATATACCTCTCACCGGGGTTTTTTATATAGCGTGGTGGTTCATCGTCTTTTACAAAGTCTACAATACGTAAAAACCTAACAAAACCATCACGTCTTTCTGAAAGCTGTTTTGAAGTGTCAACTTGAATTCCTTGTGAAAATACGGCGATTTCTTTAAGTATCTTCCACTCAACATCACGCTCTCCAAACGTCAGCAACTGCTCACGATAGTACGCATACTGCTGCTGACGCGCTGTAAGTTCTGCTGTAAGTTCTGCTGTAAGTTCGGTAAAGGTGTCTAAAATTCGAACAATCTCATTTTGGACTTTGATAGGTGGAACTGGTACATTAATTAGGTTCCATCGTTCAAAATCAAATCTAAACCGAGCGCCTTCTTCTGTCAGAGAATTTATTTTGTTTTTGCAGTAGCTAGATTTAATAAATAAATCTAAATAGTCAGACGTGACGATATTTTTGTCCACGCTAAAAACTACATACATAGGGCTAACAAGACCAGCAGTGTCTGTTTTTAATAACGCAATAGAGCCGATATTCAATCTTGAAGGGTTATATGCAAACATACCAGGATGAACAATCGTATAATTTGATGTATCTTTGCTGTGTACGGTGTTATCTCTGAAATCTTCAGCATTAACTAGGCCTTGCGTATTGCTCACTGAGTAGACAGTATGAACGCCGTGATTTTTTTTTCCTTTCTCACGAATTCTAGAAATTATTTCCCCCATAGGTATGTGTTTGACTACAGCCCCATCTAGAAACTTATTCAAGTACTTCAAATGATTCATACCTCACCTTCCTTGCCTTCAATCAATTCCAAAATGGCATCAATATCACTGCGAAGTTGCTCTATTTTAGCTACTGTGGTTTTGAGTTCAGCATTTATTTCAGCAATATTTACTACTTCGCGGGTATCTTTGGCTTCAACATAGCTACCAACCGATAGGTTATAGTCATTTTTAGCAATAGCGCTGTTATCAACGCTTGCAGACAAATAATCCGTATCTTCTTTAGTATCAAACAACGTCATGATCTGCTCGATATGCGCATCAGTCAGTACGTTAGTATTCGTCTCTGACTTAAACAGCTTACTGGCATCAATAAACTGTGTCTTACCTTCTGTTTTGTGCTTGGATAGCACTAAGATATTAACCGATATACTGGTTCCAAAGAATAAGTTGGGTGCTAAGGAGATTACCGTCTCTACATAGTTGTTATCTACCAAATACTGACGGATCTTTTGTTCAGCACCGCCGCGATAAAATATTCCAGGGAAGCAAACAATAGCGGCGCGGCCCTTACTAGATAGATAGTTCAATGCATGAAGCACAAAAGCAAAGTCCGCCTTTGATTTAGGGGCCAATACGCCCGCTGGCGCAAAACGCTCGTCATTAATTAAGGTCGGATCATCACTACCAATCCATTTCACTGAATACGGCGGGTTAGAGACAATCGCATCAAAGGGTCTATCTTCCCCAAAATGCGGATCTAACAGCGTATTGCCAAGCTTGATATTAAATTTGTCGTAGTTCACGTTATGTAAAAACATATTCATACGTGCAAGGTTATAGGTAGTGTGGTTAATCTCTTGCCCAAAAAACCCCTCTTCAATGATGTGGTTATCAAAGTGTTTTTTAGCTTGTAGTAACAAAGAGCCCGAACCTGCAGCTGGATCGTAGATTTTGTTAACTGTCTCTTGTTTATGCATCGCAATTTGAGCAATCAGTTTAGACACGCTTTGAGGGGTGAAGAACTCACCGCCTGATTTACCCGCATTGGCCGCATAGTTTGAGATCAGATACTCATAAGCATCCCCGAATAAATCAATCTCACTGTCCTCAAACTGATGCAGCTTAAGGCCCGCTACCCCTTTTAGCACCGCAGCTAAACGGGTGTTTTTATCGGCGACCGTATTACCTAATCGATTACTGGTGGTATCAAAATCAGCAAACAGCCCCTTAATATCAGGCTCAGACGGGTAGCCATTGGCCGAGCTTTCAATCTCTTTAAAGATAGCCGCCAAATCCGTATTTAAGTTCTCATTTCTATGCGCATTGGCAGCCACATTAGCAAACAGCTGACTGGGGTATATGAAATAACCCTTAGTCTTAATCGCATCGTCTTTAATATCAGCAGTAATCACTTCATCAGGAAGAGCGGCATAATTAACGCTCTCATCCCCCGCCTCAATATAACTAGAGAAGTTCTCACTGATAAAGCGGTAGAACAAAGTCCCCAACACATACTGTTTAAAATCCCACCCATCGACTGAGCCACGAACCTCGTTTGCAATTTGCCAAATTTGTCGATGTAGTTCCGCACGTTGTTGGGTACTTGTCATGATAAAAAATCCTGTAAAAAAATAAGAAACTAAACTAGCGCACATTGTGCCTAACTAAAAATACATTATCCACGATAACCGTCATCATGGGGAGGAAATGCATCAACCTGCTGATTTGAGAATAACTCACGTATGTCATCATCCGTATAGTCCGTGTCATCAGGTTGCTTATGTTGTCCATGCTCCTGCTCATCTGGCTGACTATCGACTTTAGACACCTCTTCCTCTAGGCCCATATCACCACCCAAGCTTTTCACCATACTTGCAAACAACTCTTTATCTGACTTTCTGGTTAAAAATGCTGGAAAGTTTTTCGCAAAGTAATTTTGAATAAATTTTTCATCCTCACTCTCTCCTGCTAACACTTGCCCTAAAAAAGCGCCCATCAATATTTTTTGTTTATTTAACCGCTTATCAAGCTTCACTTGCTGCAGCTTAGCTTTACGCTTTAACTCCTCTAAGCGTTGATGCTCTTTTAACTCATTGGCTTCTTGATTATCAAAAATAGATCCTGACATAATTAACTCCTTTTATTAATATTAACCTAGCATAGCAAGGCGCTAGGCATCATTCAATCATCTATGCTACTGTTTAAGATAGAATAATCATAAATCTTATATATTTTATTTTAATGGGTGATGTTTGCGTCCCCCTGACTAAGGGCGAAGTAACGACTCAGTATTTTAATTTATCCACTACGTTACTAAATTAAAAACTGAATCGCCCTTCGTTGGGGACACCCCAAACCCCGCACACCACGAAAAGATGTGGTGTGCAAAACCTTTAACCTAAGGCCAGCTATTATGACTATGGTGCATATTGCGACTAAAGCAATTTCTAGAAAAGCAGGACAGTCCGCTGTGGCCTGTGCCGCATATCGCGCTGGTGATGTTTTAGAGGATGCTAAGTATGGCAAGGTTCATGATTACTCTAAAAAAAATGGGGTAATGAGCAGTGATATTGTGATGCCTGCTTCGTTAAGAAAAGGGTATGTCAAGATTGATCGCGAGATACTTTGGAATACTGCTGAAGCATTTGAGGCAAGATCTGATAGCCGTGTGGCGCGTGAGTGGTTGATTAATTTGCCTTATGAGCTACCTGAAGATGAGCGTCATGCGCTTGCTCTAGAGTTTGCACAGAAGCTCTGTGATGACATGAATGTGATTGCCGATGTGTGTCTGCATCGCCCTGTGATGAAGCTGCCCTTTGATCCTAATGCTAAGCCCAGCTCTAAGCGGCTACGTGAAGGGGAGAAAAACCCTGACCCGCGTAATTTTCATGCCCATATTATGGTGACGACGCGCGCGCCAGTGATTGAGCCGGATGGTAAGTTGGCATTTGACCCTAAATTTAAAATCCCTTTTGAGTGGTCTAATAAAAAGCGTAAACAAAATGACCTCCCCTCCTCAAGGGAGGAGATTAAGCGTATTCGTAAGCTTTGGGTAGACACTGCCAATCAAAGACTTAAACAGCGTAATTTACCGCTTATGGATGAGCGTAGTTATAAGGACCAAGGACTTGATCAACAGCCCACCATTAAGATGGGGGTTGAGGCAACTGCCATGGAGCGCCGAGGTATTGCTACCGAAAAGGGAGAAACTAACCGTAAGATTCGAGCACGCAATCACGCCGTGTTAGAGCAAAGGAGAGAAGATGAGCGACGAATTAAACAATATCGAGACGGACTTGCTTGGGCAACTGGTCAAAATGAGAGATTATCTGGACTCATTGCAGACACAGAACGACGAGCTGATAGCACAAAACGATGCATTGAAGACGCAAAATCAGGCACTGCTTGGGCAGCTAAGCGATGCGAAAACTTACCAAACTGGATTAATGACGCAGACAAAGCAAACCATAAAGCACAACAAAGAATTGATCTCTCAAAACGCTGGGTTACTGCAAACTCAAAAAGAGCTGCAGACAGCGAATCAATCGCTCAGAGCATCCATCAAGACGCTACAAAGCGAGCAAGACCTGCCCCAACCCCGTTCGATGACAAAGCGCGACGAGCAAGAGCTGCTCGACTTGATCAGCAGCAAAGACGAATTGATAGAGAAACTAGAAGAGCAACTTATGAAGATAAGAGAAGATCTGAACGTGCTGAACAGCTTAAGCTAATACTTGCTCATAAATTACTCACGGCCACCCAACCCGATAATTGTTTGAGATCTGGCTGGAATGAGGACCCTAATGATTACCCTGATAAATATGACTATAGACAAATTGAGGTGATTAAAGACTTTGTGACATCACTTAATCTTCAAAGTAAGGATTTTAGAGACAATTTGATAGCGGTTAAAAACAAGATTGATGAGCGCTTTATTACCAACAACAAGGACCTTATCCACCTGGTTAATCATCCTAAGCAGGAGCGTGAGCAGTATAACGAGCGTTTAACGGCGTGGTTTGAATTTAAAGAAGATATTGACCAAAAAAGAGCCGATTTCAACCAAAGCATTATTCCTAAATTAGGCGGTAGCGCCGGAGAGGTGGGTAGTATGACCCGAGATATCATTTCATCATTTGACTACATTCGAGGGTTAGATCAGTTTATTTCTGATGACAAACAAACCATAGAGGCCAGATAATTAGCTAAATCTCATAGATCAGATACGCTAAATAGAACCTGCCTTCAATTCAAGCATGCCTACTCTGATGTGGCCAAACTGCCTAGTGGTCAGCGAGAGAGTTATATAAACGCTCTAAATTCGACCGTAGAGGTGTTTAAAAATATTTATGGTAGTCAGTTACCAGATGAACAAAATAAAGCTATAGAGGACGGTTTACGTGCATTTAATAATGATTTACAACGATCTCATAGGCCTTCAAGAGGGTTTAGTCGATAAAACACCTTTGGCTAAGAGAAATATGAGTGAATTTTAGATCCAGATAATCATCATAACCTTTGGTTATTTGAGGGTTTTTCTTGTTGTTTTTTTATTTTAAAACAATAAGTCTCTTTTAAGTTCCTTTTATTTTCGTTCGTTTGAGTTATCCACAGGCAAAAACAGGGTTTACCCTTATTTTATAATTATTTTTAAAAGACTTATTTTAGACCCCACGCAAATGTAGGTTATACAAGGGGTTGCTGGAACTAAATGGGACGTATTGACGCACATTCTTAGCTTAAATGGGACGTATTGACGCACAAATGGGACGTATTGACGCACAAATGGGACTTGTATAAAATAGAAGTCCTAATTGTAAACGGAGCAGTAGAGATGGAAAGCAATGCGATTTTAGATAAGCCGAACAGATACCCCAAAATGTCAAATGATTTGTTGAAAGCAGCTCATCAGTCAGGTTTGCACGAAATGAAATTGATTGTATTGGCGGCAAGCAAACTACCGCAAAGCGCTGACGCTGCTGATTTTGATGCTCTAGCACCCATATACATTACTAAAGATGATGCGTTATCTATTGGTTTTAATGCGAAAAATGTCGCTCGTGATTTACGCACTGCTTGTAGCAACTTACGAAGCAGAGAGATTGTAATACCTACCCCTTTTGGTGATAAGGTGACAGGCTGGGTATATAACTTGTTATTTTTCAAAACCGAAATATTTAGAAAGCTTAAAGAGCGATACCCTGACAGCAGACATGATGATGAGTTTATAGAACAGCTTCGATTGCATAATCTAATTGATACTCTGCCATTTGTAATGAAATCTGACGAAAATCTAATGGCTCGTGTGATTATGCATCCTGATGTCGTGCCGTTCTTGTTTCAGTTGAAAAATAACTATACTCAAATAGACCTATTCGAACTTGCAAAGCTTACCGATAGTGTCTATAGCTTGCGTATATTTTTGCTGATGATGCAATGGAAATCATCAGGAAAAGTATATAAACAACTAGATGAATTAAGAAGAGAGTTTCGATTATTAGATAAATACGAAAATACGAAAGACTTACGCAGACGTGTCATAGATATGGCAGTCAACGAAATAAACGAAAAGACAATATATAAAGTATCTTACGAACTAAAAAAAACTGGACGCAAATATACGCATTTGGAGCTGAAATTCACAGAAAAAGGGCAGCCGAAAAACGTAACGCCTGCCCGTGACCCAGACACTATTAATATGTTCACCAATTATACTGATAAGCAACTGGCAAGAGCAGTGCATAGTAAGAAATTTATGGCAGATTATAACGGCCTAATAGCAGCTCAGAACCCCGCTAACCAATCAAGTGGCGCTTGGATTAGTCACATGGTTGAATGGGTTAAAAAAGATCCTGAGCGCTTTACTAAGCGTCCTGTGCAAGAATATTTGGATGATGAGCAAGCGCCTAGATTCTGAACTTGCTTCACCCTGGCGTAGGCGGCTTAAAATGAAGTTAATTTAATAATAGGCTATTAGCCTATTATTAACTGAAGAAGCAAAAAAAATGGTAATCCAGTAACTGTAGGTCCTAGTCTAAAAAAGTTCGCTATGGCTACCTAATCTATGCAATAGCACGTCATTGCCTCGGATTTCATAGATCAACACTAAATCAGGCTTGATATGGCAATCTCGACAACTCGACCAATTGCCCGTCAGAGCATGATCTTTATACTTTTCTGGCAAGGGTTGGTCTTTGACTAAACAATTAAGTACTTCCGCCCATGCAGGTGTTAAGAGTTCAAGATGGTGTTTTTTAGCATCTCTTTTAAGCTGTTTAGTGGGATATACTTTTCTAGCCATTCTCACTTTCTACCAACACATCAGTTAACTCATCTGCATGGTAGCCAGTAAGCTTACCTGTTTCGTAGTCTTCACGGCCTTCAATAATTGCTTTAGCTGTTTCAGCATTAGGGATGCAACTTGCCCAATTAAGAGATAGGGGTATGGTTTTGGTATGCGCAATCTCATTTAAAAACATACGCACCGCTTGAGTTGGTGTTAACCCATATTGCTCAATAACGGAGTAAGCACTTGCCTTTAAATCGTCATCAAGGCGCATATTAAAATTACTTTGACTCATAGCAATAACCTTATGTAATGTTGTTAGCATTACATTGTATATCATTTAGCTGTTAATAAAGTAGATGTTGTTTATCTTTACCTAATGCTTTTTGTTGCTATTATTTTAATTAATAGGTTAATAGCCTATTAATTAAAATAATAGCACTTCTACTGGCCCTCCACGGCATGCTCTTAAATAGGCCCAATAGTTACCACCAGCGCCACTTTTTTACTTTTTGAGTTATTGGTTCAGTAGTATTTACTTCCTGAGCAGGATGGACCGTTTCAGCCTTAGTTACATTATCGTCTGTGTTGCCTGACTGTTGTTCATCTTCTGTTGGTTTATGAGGATCCATACCAATCAACCTGCTTTGTACAAGCTCCTGTATACTCATATTAGCTTTGCTCAGATTGTCATTTAATAGCTCAATCTGGCGTTGATAATGCGTAACTTGTTGTCGGTAATCCTTATTGACTAATTCTTGTTTTTGCAGCGACTCTTCTAAGTGCTTGTTTTTTAACTGTTCTAGCTCTAATTGATGCTGTAATTCAGCTGTGCTTTCAGGTGTCATGCTTGACGACAAACCCTGTATACCACTGACTGAATCTACACGTTTAGTTTGCTTAGGCTCTCCAAATGCTCTAAACATTTCAGCAGTATCAATCATCTTGTTAGAGTCTCTAGAAAGCTTACCATTATTGATGTTGTTATAAATGGTGTTCCTAGTAATACCCCACTGTTTAGCCGCGTCCGTAACTGTTAATTTCAAGTGTCACTCCCTGCTAAATTGCTTTTTTTGAGCGTTCAATCATTGAACATTATTACACGTTTGACTTAGAGTGTATATTTTCAGGATACCCTTTACTTGAGAGGCATGTGATTTGTTGCAGATATGGGAGGATAGTACTTCGTGAAGTGACAGTTTGAGGGTTTAATAAACGCAAACACCTAAAATAGTCTGTTATAAGTGGTTTTATTATAACGGTCTATTTTAGGTGGTCTATTAATATTTTATAAGGCGTTTTTAGGTGGTTCCGCTAGGGTATACTTGACGAATTACTCGTTTAAAAAATGCGAATGCATCCTCGGCCCCTTGTAACGCTTGTTGCCGCTGTTCTGATGTTAATTCTAGACCATCTAGCTGCTCTTTAAATTTGCGCCAATGTCTCATTCGCCCTTCTTCATGCGCAGCCAAATGTCTGGCTCCATAAGAATCACTTAGATTCAGCTTTTGTGCCTCTTTACACAAAATTGCTGCACCTAAATTTGAGCCCTCAGAACAGTACAGCCAGCCAATAGCCTCAAAACCACTTGAATTAGGTTGCTCCTCGACCATTGAAACTGGATTAACATTAAGATCTTGCATATCCTTAGAGATTTGCTTTAAGCGTGATAGCTGACTCAGACCTTCGATTTTATAGTTCCAATCAAGATCATCATAGATAGGCTTTAGAGTCTTCTGAAAGATATCTTGCGCTTGCAAAAACTTACTATAATTATCAACAGAGGCAAACGGGTGCATAGATAAAACAAGCGCATCTACACTATCATGTGTTTGACGGGAATACTTTTTTAATGCTTCACTAAGCGGTAAATTCATAATAGTTCCTAAAAGTGTGTTGTTGTTAGATATGATGAGTGTGGTTGTGTTTTATGATGCTATGTTCAAGTTCCCCCTGAATTGGACAATGCGCTACTGATTTTAGCTGATTCGCTAAAACTCGTAAGTTAGACCCACCTTATAATTTCTACCAGGTGCGGTGAATCTCTCAATACCAACGCCTTTATCATCTACCATAGAGTTGACGTTTAATTCTGCCAATGAGCGTAGGCTGTCCCACGGAACATAATTGGTATTAAAGAGGTTAAATATTCCTGCTGATAGTTTTAATTGTGAGCCTATTTTTTTACTGCCATAGACATCATAGACATAGGCTGATTTAGACCTATCAATATGTTTGTAAGGCGCTATATACTCCTGAGAAGGTGAATTAAAGCCATTAAATTTTAAATTAACAACCTTTGCATCATTGGGATGCTTTCTGCCTAAATACCTCAGGTTTCCTGATAACTGCCAATCTTTTTTAGAGGATTGATACCCTATACCTAACATCGCATTCAAAGGCTGAGTAGCCAGTAGGTTGGTTCCTTTATCGCTTTCGTCTTTAGCATAATTTAAATTAGCAAACACCTTGATATCGCCCTCTGTATCAACCAATTGAGCAATATCCCACATACCACCTAAGCGTATACCATACGTCTTTGCATTGCCGATATTCTTAGCGCCAATCATATTGACAATATGAGGGGAACATACAGGCTTACCACTCGAATAGTCTTCGTAGCATCTTTCTTGTTCTTCCTGATAATTTAATAAGCTAATAAAGTCGCTATATTTCGTATAAAAACCAGTAGCTTTCAAGCTAAAATCCTTATATTCACCTCGCAAACTTACTTCATGGTTAAGTGATTTCTCAGGCTTTAGGTGAAAATTAGGCGTTAAACTGTTTCCCATCATCTCAAATGCAGAATACATCTGACTTGTCGCTGGCGCCATAAAGCCGGTAGATATTTGATACTGTGCCTGCAAATCAGGGGTTAGTTCGTAATTAACGGAGAACATTCCTCCTATGTTACTCATTGTTTTATTGTGATCAAATTCACCGTTTTCGTAGGCGATACGCACAGGATAATATTTGCTGGATTTTTCAATCCCTTTTTTATTAATCTCATCCATATAGGGCTTATAATTATAGTGGTCATACCGAATGCCAAGCACTGTATCTAGCTTATCGGTGAGGTTGATTTTATCCTGAACAGCAATATTAAATACGTCTTGTTTCACCGATGGACCAAGGAAATCATACCAAGATTCAGCTGTGCCCGAAGCAGGAATAAATGATTCCTCTAAGATAAGCTTATGATCTTTTTTTGCATACTTTGTATTTACTGAAAAAATATGCTCACCGAGTTTTTCAGTTTGTACAGGAAAACTGCTCGCTGCGATACTTAGCTGCAAAGTCTTATCTATTTGAGGGCGATGCTTTAAACCGTCTAGCCTGTAATTATCCGTCCCCCAATCTTGGCTATAGGTTTCTGTATTCGCAGCGGCTTTAACCTTTTGGTAGTTTAGGTTGGTATCTATTTGGTCAATTAATTCACTGTCAGAAGGGATGTACCTATGACTTATGCCATAGCTGTCTAATTCGACGTTGTCTTTACCAATTCTTGGTGAAAAAGTCTTTCTTGAAAAGTTATTAGATAGCGTATCTGTTTTTTGCTTTGTAGCATGAAAGCCTAACCTACTCTCTTCATTCAAATGGACATACAGTTTCGCTAACGCCGCTTCTGTTTCGTAAGTCAAGGGATCAGGCAATATCGCTGCTGTATTGCTTCTATAACCCGTGCGGGGATAAGCATAGTCTGGATCATTGATAAAGTCATATGCAGGATTAAGCTTTTCTTTATCAAAACCTATCATACGATGATTTTTCGTTTCATGGCCTCTACGATGCACATAATTAATTATTGCTTCAAGCTTATCGTTCCTTCCTGCCAAACCAAAGGATTTGCTGAACTCTTCATTGCTGCTGCTATAACCTGTTTTGGCATAGCCTCCAAGTTGACGATCAGGCTTTATTAAATCTTCTGGGTCTTTGGTTTTGAAACTAACAGCTCCTCCCATTGCACCACTGCCTGAATTAAAAGAATCAGAACCAACCTCAAACTCTACCTCAGATAAAATTTCCACATCAGGAGACAACCGCCCTTCAAACATGTAACCATAGGCTGAAAATATCTCGTTAACTTGCTTGTCTGGCAGGCTAACGCCATCTAGGTTTAAGGCTACTCTATTGCCATCCACACCTCTGATAGCATAGCCATTACTACCATACCGACCTGCATCTGACACACTTATATCAGGGTTATAACGAACTAAGTCCTTATTACTATCAATCAAGTTATCTGAAATGGTTTTGGCTGTTTTGATGTCGTCCCCTACGTTTATAGGGGGATTTTTTTTAGCATAAACAGTGATTTTGTCCATGTATAATATCGGTAGATCTTCTTCTTTCTGCTGAATATCCGCTAAGGCAGATTGATACATTAAAGTCCCAACAAGAATACTTAATAGGGTTTTAGACCTAATTTCGAGAATAGGTATATGTATCGACTTTCTATAAGCTGAACCCTTGAGCATCCCCAATTTCCTCTAGTAAAAATTAACTACCACTCTCTTCACATCTACATTGTCGTTAAAGAAAGCAGCATTAACCATTGTTAACATTGTGCTTACACTATAAAACATTTTGATTACAATGTAAATGATAATCATTATCATAAATAGAATAAGTAATCTGAGAGGGTTTTGCTTTTTATAAAGTAGGGAGTGAAAGAGACATCTTGTGATAATAATAGGAGTTAGGCATCGGGTAATCGAGACATCCATATCGCAACAGTGATACATATCACACATGTAGCCCAAGCAAGCCATTGCCAATTATCAGAAAATCGGTAGAACAACATACCGCAAGAAAGCGCCATCATTGACCAGGCCAAATATTTAGCTTTACGCGGAATTGCACGATGCTGCTGCCAGTCAATGACCATTTTGCCAAATATTTTATGATTAAGAAGCCAGTTATTAAATTTAATGGAACCTTTGGCCCAACAGGTGGCAGTAAGCAAAATAAAGGGGGTGGTGGGTAGGACTGGAAGAACAATTCCGATTAAACCTAGTATAAAAAAAACAGCGCCTAGAATCATAAATATTAGGCGAACGAAACGGTTATGGTGCATCTGACTATGGGCTATTTCTTTCTGTAACGTCTTTTGCTGGGGAGAGGGATATATGTTGTCCATGAGAAAGCAGCTCGATAATCATGCGGTAAATACAAATTATTCAATAAATCCTTAATTATCTAGCTAAAATATAGACAAATTAACAATTCCTAACTTTACATTATAAATGATAATCATTACCATTAACAAGAAAAGCTTAGGATTAATTGATATTCTGTGGCCAGTCCTCATCACGAACACCTCTTGTACCAGCTATGCTTTAGCCCTGCTTGATCTATACCTTACTAACAGTAACATTGAAGTTATTTCTATGGAGTGTACGCCTCATAATCACCATAAAAAACTGCTAATCGCTCTGTAATGCATTCTTTGGCAGGCGTATTTGATATGTTTTCAATTTTATTAGGTATATATGGGGTTGTGTAACCACCAGCATCTATCATCTCACCCATTCTATATTTCTGACCTAAGAGTTTTAATTCTTTGTTCTTAATATCAAATTTTACATGATCTTCAGGGAAAACTGGTGTCATCCAGTCTGTTCCATTGAAAGCTAAGAGACAACCATTATCGAATTTAAACTCTACTACAATAGCCGTTGGAGTAACGATAAGAGGTTGAGCTAAAGTGCTTTTCGGCAAAGAATAGGTAAAGAAAGGCTTATTATCCTTTTTTTCAATAGTTTGTTTATTAGGGTTAGTATCTACTGTCTGACAACCATTAAGCATCAAAATTGCAGACAAAATTAATACTGATTTTTTAATAGCTAAAGCTTGATGAAAACTATCCATATTACGCAACCTTTGAGATTATTCTGGAGTAATTAAGAGCTTTGCACCTACATAAGAGAAAACATCCCACATTCTTTGTAACTGTCCAGAAAGTACACTGTGAAGTACACTACTATTATTTAGGTAAGTCGAATCATTGCCACCGTTAGCCTACAGCCAAATATTAAAGTCCTCACTAGGGAACCGAATCAGTGAAAGTACCTAATTGGTTCCTTATGGATATACTGCGTTTATTATAGATGTGTTTGTCCGTAGTATTGTTGGCTGGAAGGTGTCTAATCGTATGAACATCGATATGGTGATGGCAGCGTTAAATCAAGCCATTGCAGACAGAAACAACCCAAAAGACGTTATTCATCGTAGTGATAGAGGCGTTCAGTATTTATCTATTCGTTATACTGATAAGATGGCTGATTCTGGCGTTATTACCTTTGTTGGAACGAGGGTAATTCATATGATAATGCATAGTACAATTGGTTATGTATCACCTTTTGAGTTTGAAAAGCAATATTATGATCGTCTTAATGAGTCAGGCAAAGTTGCCTGACTCAAATAAAACGCTCTCCGATATAGTCGGGGCGGTTCAGATAGCCAACTGGTTTAATATTATTCCGGTATATATGGGGTTAAAAAACGCACTAAGGCAGTGATTATTAAGAGTATTAGAAGAAGGTGTTGATATTTTATAAATCGTTCTGGGATAAATAAACACAGCACAGATACTATAAAAATTCCTATAATTTCAATCAAATTAGATAGACTTTGAGAGCCAAATCCTAGCCCAGTTAATACGACCCACAAAAATGATGGTAAGAATACTAGGCTAAATTTTTTCAATGGTTTATTCATAGGTTAGGCTTATCTTCTATGTGGGCGCAATTTCTATTGCACCGGCAACGGCACAACCCTGATATACTTCGCCTGCGTAAGTTAATATTGCAGTAAGTTCATTTTGATAGCCATTGTCATCAATACAAAGGTTATTTTTTATATTCACAACAATAGGCTGTCCATTGATAGTACTCGCGTATTCGACACCTTCAGTATTGACAGAACCAGAACCCACCACGATAACTGTTGCTGTCGTTGGCTTTAAGAAATTTGCCTCTATACTTAGCTCATTTCCTTCAATCACTATTCGCCAAATTTTCCCTTTGTTTCCAAAAGCAGTAAATGCCCCTGACGCTACCGGCGCTTCTATTGTAGGCTGCTTACTCAGATCCGTGGTGTCGGCACGATGGTTACTACAAGCCACTAGAGCTAAGCTGCCCGTTAAGCACATTGTCGTTAGAAGCAAAGAACGCATAATTTTTCCTTTAAATATAATAAGAGAAGAGGGCGTTCAAAACTCTGTGTCAACTAAATTAAAGACGCTAGCCAATTTAATAAACGCCCCGTGCGTGATTATTTGGATTCTTGATTGGATAATATTTGAATATTTGCCGTATTTTACTAGCTTGAACATATCATTCACTGGGGTGGAGTGTTAATCTGTTATGTTTTTTCATTGGATTTGCTTTGGTCTATTGTGTACTAGCTAAAATCTACTCGAAGATATGGATGTAATATATAGTTTTTCCGACACCAATAAACTCAACTATTTTGGATGTTAAAATAATCAATTATTTTTTAATACGAAAGGTTTTAAGATGAAATCAAAGAAAATACTCGCCCTTGCATTTGTGATGTCGTGTATAGCTGCTTTAGCAGGCTGTAACACAACACCTGATAACAGTAGTCAGTATACTAATGCAGTAGAGACTTCTCATAAAAATAGTCACAGTAATATTGCTAACCCCCAAGTTTTGGATGTCAAGGGCAGTATTACTGGCTATGATACAAAGGAATATATATTCCATGCACAAGCTAATCAAGTATTAAGAGTAGTAAGACAAAACACATCAGACGATGTGGTATTAAATTTACTGTATCTTGGAAATAACAATAAAACTAGTGAACTCTCTGGTGATTTCCAAGTCCTACCTTATACAGGGGATTATAAGCTTATCGTAAGCCAAACACGCAATGATGCCCGTAAGCATGCAAGCACCGAAATAAAATTTAATTTGAAAGCCTTTATTACTGACCAGCAGCAACCATCTAACCAGCAAAATTATGTCGTCAACTACAAGTGTGATAGCAACGAAAATCTAAGCGTAACCTACCACTTTAATAACCAAAAAACTAGTGCGACAGTGACTTACGATAATATTTCACAACAGCTAAACTTTGATGATCAATATAGTAAAAAAAATAATCCAGTATTCTCCAATAATAACTACTTACTGAGCGTAGGAACTATTAATGATGGCGTGTTTGGAGACTCAATGGTCTACTCTTTGTTAGATTTAAAAAAATCTAAAGGTGGCTACGCGTTATTGCAAAACTGTCAAAAATTATAAACGCCTTCAGAAAAATAAAAAAGGGAAAATAGCCATAATCAGATAATAGCTACACGTGGTGCTCTTTTAAGGCTTTTTGCTCAACATCGAGCCTACACTCTGGTTTAAGTTCAACCATTCAACTGTATCATTACATCTATATCCGATTATTTTTATGATTGCCTGATAATCTTCATCAAGCTTTCTACTAAATACTGGCTCATGGTGAGCTATACGATTTCTTAATTTCCGAATCCTCTCGAGATCATTATACATCTCACCTCTTAACGCTTTTACCGTAATATTGGTATTAGCATTAGGAAAAACAGTTCTAAAATACGGAAGCCACAACTGATCATCATGACGACTGGTAAACATTTTTTGCCAAAATACAAAGTTTAGCTCAGGTATGACCTTATTGACATCAGATGACTTGGTGCTTGCTTGCTGTAGGTTTATTCTTGCAGGATTAGGCAAAGTATTTATAAAACCCTTATTCCAAGGCCACTGGTTACTATGTAGCTTAAACAACACCTCTGAAACCGCATTTCTAATAGTCACCTCACAAATATGTAGGCAAGGTAAAAAAGCGCCTGATACATTTGCATTCCATAGATACAATTCTAAAGCGCTATCTAGGTCAGAAACTTCTTTTTCGTAAGTAGATAGTCTGGGTGAAGATAGCGTACTTTTTACCCTTTCACCGTTAACAGTTGAATTCATACCTACAAAGCCTTATAATTAAATTGTGAGCTAGGGGTATCGTAGGTTAACACCTCCCCCCTAGACAGATGCGAAAACCCTGCCCTTGTGCAGGGTTTTCTTTTTTAACTTTATCAAATATTATTTTTCAACATTGATTTGTCGTCATTATTCTTGTTCCAAATGCAGCATATTCAGAAAAGAGCTTCTCAATAGCAATTAATGCTAAACCTTCCCACCCACACCTTTAAACTTCTCTACAAAAGCCGATATTTTCTGGAAAACGCTTTGCTTCTTGGTGAGATACTGTGGATTAAGAGGACTTAGCTTAGGTAGGACCTCATTTAGCTCCGTACCATTCTCACTGGCGTACTCACGCTTTAAAGATGCGGTTATATAACGCTTCGCCGCCTCTTCATTAAGATTTTCAGCATTAATCATATCTTGGGCTTCGCGCTGCTGCTCTGTTTGAGCAAAGTTAAAGAAGGCCTCAATGATGCTGGATTTATCAGGGATGTTATCTAGGTTGGTTTTATTGATGAAATCTACCACCAGGCTTTCTTTAGCTCGATTACCAAGGCTTGCTCGAATCACTCGACGCACCTCCTCAATTAAGGCGGACTTATCCTTGGTATTCTTGTTATGCTCAAAAATCAGCTCAAGGATGTAATCAAGGTTAATCTCTTGCGACTTAAGAAGATCCACCTCAAAAACCACATCATCCCAATCAATGGAAGACTCTCCCTGCTGGTCGGCTGCTTTTTCACGGCGCAGCCAATCACGTATGTCGTTATACGTTGATCGATAGTCTTGTACTTCTCGTTCAGCAGGTACATCGATGCTTTGCATGGCAGCAAGATCTTCATCCGTCAAATAGTGCTCAGCTTTGAATGTCTCAACTGCCTCAGCATCAGTAATATCTATGCTTTGAAGCGCTTTTAGGCTCGCGAACTCATCATAGTTTTGTAAAATGTTCTCGACGCGTAAGTACTCGCCAAATAACTTAGCAAAGTCCTTTTTGTCTGCCTCTTTGACGATCTCATCAGGGTTAGGGAAGCGTTGCTGTAGCTCCTTAATAACCTCCAAATAGCCTCGTCGTGCTTTGCCTGTCGCAATATCAGTAAAGCCTTCTAGATACTCCCTATAGCTTTTTTCTAACACCACGTTCTTAGTGTTTCTATCACCAAACAAGGTGATGGCATCAATGGTCGCTTGCTCTAAGTCACGAAACGTCACGATATTGCCAAAGGTCTTAGTCGCATCATAAATGCGGTTAGTACGTGAGAACGCTTGCATCAGACCGTGATAGCGAAGGTTTTTATCAACATAGAGCGTGTTTAAGGTCGGCGCATCAAAACCTGTGAGGAACATACCGACAACAATCAGTAAGTCCACATCCTGCTTAATAACGCGTCCTGCAAGATCACGGTAGTAGTTTTGAAAAGACTTACTGTCTACGCCGTAATTGGTCTTAAACATCTCGTTATAGTCATTAATAGCACGGCTTAAAAATTCTTTGGCACTGCTATTCATGGCGGTAGGCTCAAAACCTTCGTCAGCAATGTCACCGATTGCATCTTGCTCTTCATTGGCAGCATAAGAAAAAATAGTGGCAATCTTTAAAGGCCTCTCGCTGTCCTTTTGTAGCTGACTCAAGGCTTCATAGTAAGCCTTTGCCGCGTCCACACTACTAACAGCAAACATGGCATTAAAGCCTTTACCACTTCCTTTTAAGCGATGGGTTTTTTGCTTAAAGCTTTTTAAAACGTACTTTGATATCTCTTCAATACGATCAGGGTGTAATAACAGCTGCTTGTTTTCAGCAGCAGTAAGCTTCTTCTCATCTTGCTCGCTCTCAATGGCTTGAAACTGTGGGCGTACATCATTGTAGTCCACCTTAAACTTCAAGACCTTCTCATCACGAATGGCATCAGTGATGACGTATGAATGCAGCTCAGGGCCAAACACACTGGCAGTTGTCTCTGCACCCAAGGCATTCTCTGGGAAGATAGGGGTGCCTGTAAAACCAAACTGGTAGTAGTTTTTAAACTTCTTCTTTAAGTTCTTTTGTGCTTCACCAAACTGGCTACGGTGTGCCTCATCAAAGATAAACACCACTTGTTTATGATAAATGGGTAAATCAGCCTCACCTTTCATTAGGTTATTTAGCTTTTGAATGGTGGTGACAACAATTTTATTATCGTCTTTTTCAAGGTTACGCTTGAGTCCTGCGGTACTGTCTGATCCATTGACGCTATCAGGGGAGAAGCGCTGGTACTCTTTCATGGTTTGATAATCAAGATCCTTACGATCCACCACAAAAAACACCTTATCAATAAAAGGTAGCGACGTTGCTAAGCGGGCAGCTTTAAAGCTGGTTAAAGTCTTACCTGAGCCTGTGGTATGCCAGATATAGCCGCCACTCTCAAGAGTGCTCCACTTCTTGGCCTGATAGGCACTGTTTATCTTCCATAGGATGCGCTCAGTGGCGGCAATCTGATACGGGCGCATTACCAATGAGGTGTTACTCACATCAAAGACGGTGTAATGCATCAGCACGTTTAATAGGGTATTTTTTTGAAAGAAGGTCGCGGTAAAGTCTTTTAGATCTTTGATTAGGGTATTGTCTGATCTCGCCCAGTTCATGGTGAAATCAAAGCTGTTTTTATTGCGCTTGGTGGTATTGGCAAAGTAGCGGGTATCAGTGCCGTTTGAGATCACAAACAGCTGTAGGTATTTATATAAGGAGTTGTCGGAGTTAAAGCTCTCTTTGCTATAACGATGTACTTGGTTAAATGCCTCGCGAATGGCGATACCACGCTTTTTAAGCTCAATTTGCACAAGCGGCAAGCCATTGACCAAAACAGTCACATCATAGCGATTGGCTTGTGTGCCCTTTTGAGCAAACTGTTTAATGACCTGTACTTTGTTACGTGGGATGTTTTTTTTGTCCAGCAGGGCAATGTTCTGCAGGTGTCCATCATCAAAGGTGAAGTCATAGATGTGGTCATCATGAATCTTTCGAGCTTTGTCAGTGATGTTATCACTAGGATTATCAAGATACTCCATCACAAAGCGCTGCCACTCAGCATCTGTA
>NZ_CP029792.1:0-36270 GCF_003209315.1 Psychrobacter sp. YP14
AATACACGGCGGCTACTGGCATCAAGCTGACCTTATTGGCAAAAAAGCTAATCTGCGCATAAGTGGTCGCAATCTCTTCATTGTCTGGTGACAGACGGTAAGCGCGTGACAAAGCTTCAATCGCTGAGTCGGTAGCTTCAAGCGATAAAAAATCATTATAATAAAAACCTGCTATCAAAGCGCCAAATGACGTTATCATGGCGGCAAACTGTGCCCAAGCTAGGCTAGGGGCTAGTCGTTGCCAAGCAACTTGGTTACGAATAACACCAATAGTTGGCAGAATTACCTGCAATAACGCCAGTACAAAAGCGGTAAGCAAGGCAAAATAGCCCAATTCTGTAATCAACATACGGTCTAACCTTATTTACTCTAATGCGGTTGCAGTTTACTGTGGCGGTGGAATTTATTATTAGAACCCACCCGAAATCTGCTGCTATCTCTAGTTTTTAATTGATTTCGAAGGGTTTTATTTAACTACTTTAGGCGGATTTACCAGTGGAGGCGCGCCTTTAAAGCGCAGTAAACGTAACGCATTAAGAGTAACGATCACTGTTGCTCCAGCATCAGCTAGAACCGCAATCCATAGTCCAGTAATGCCGAATATGGTCGTGATCAGAAAGACGCCTTTGAGACCTAAAGCGAAAATGACGTTCTGATGAATGTTGCGCATGGTGGCACGTGAAAGTGCGATGAGATTAGCCATGTCCGTAACACGACTTTTAATAATGCGATATCGGCCGTCTCAATGGCCACATCGGTACCACCACCCATCGCGATGCCAACATCGGCAGTTGCTAGCGCTGGCGCATCGTTAATACCATCACCAACCATCGCTATTTTGCGGTTGTTCTTCATCTCGTTAAGCAGGCGCAGTTTGTCCTCAGGCAACAGCTCAGCTTCCCATTCCACGTCTAAATTACTGGCAAGTGCTTGAGCGGTTAAGCGGTTGTCGCCTGTTAGCATGACGGAGCGCACACCCATCGCTTTGAGCTGAGCCACACCTTCATGAGCGTCGTCTCGTAATTCGTCTCTTAGCGCGATTAATCCAAGCACTTCACGGTTTTGCTCATCGAAAAGAACAGAGACGGTCTTACCCTCATTTTGCAGCGCCTCAATTTGCGCCTGTTGTGTGGATGAATCAATGCCTCATCGGCTGCGTAAACAGGCGAACCGATAGCTAGCGCGCGCTCCGCGACAGTTGCGTGTACCGCTTTACCGGCAGTTGCAGAAGCATTGAAGGCCACAGGTATGAACACTTTAGCAGCTTCAGCATGACTAACAATGGCTTCAGCAAGCGGGTGACTAGAACCAGTCTCCACACTGGCAAAAAGTGCCAATATCATCTTGACCTTGAGAATTCTGACCTTGAATACTTGAGTCCTCTTGTGTAAAGGCAACAACATCGGTCACGCGTGGTTGCCTTCAGTTAAAGTGCCTGTCTTGTCAAAAGCGACCGTCTTCACTTGGCCGATAGTTTCTAAAGCACTACCGCCTTTGATCAGCAAGCCACGGCGCGCACAACAGCAAGACCAGAGGCGATGGCAGCGGTGTTGATAGTACAAGAGCACAGGGACAGGCAATCAGCAACAGTGCTAGACCGCGATACAACCAAGTCGACCAATCTCCACCCATGGCTACGGTGGAATGATAATAATTAGTGCGGCAATAGCCATCACTGCCGGTGTGTAATAGCGACTGATTTCTCAATAAAACGGGCAGTGGGTGATTTGGAGGCTTGGGCTTGCTCTACCAGCTCAATAATGGCGCGAAATGGTGTTATCGGCGGCTGTCTTTTCTACGCGCACGTGGAGCACACCATCGATGTTAATTGACCCTGCAAATACATTGTCACCCATCGTCTTGGCAACAGGAACAGACTCTCCCGTCACGGGCGAATCATCAAGGCTGGACGCACCTTGAACAATGGAACCATCAGCAGATACCCTATCTCCAGGACGCACCAGCACAAGGTCATTCACTTGTAATGAAGTCGCTGGAACGTTACGCTGCCCACCTTGAGCATCAAGTAAAATTGCACTTTTCGGAACCAGCGATGATAAGGCTCTGATGCCAGCGCGAGCGCGATCAGCAGCGATACTCTCAAACAGTTCACCGATTGAGAACAAAAAGACAACCGCTGCGGCCTCTTCAGCTTCACCAATGATAAGTGCGCCAAGCACGGCGACGGACATCAGCGTTTCAATTGAAAAGAATGAACCTGTTTTAGCCAGTGCTAAGGCTTTGCGCGCAAATGGAAAAACGCCTACAATCACAGCGATGGCAAACACCCATATCCCATAAGCGGGCAACAGTAGTGACAGTGCATAACCGCTGCCCATCAAAATACCGAGGCCAACAACCTGTTTGCCTTTTTGAGTTTGCCACCATTGCTTATCCTGCGGAGCCATCTGATTGTCGCTGTCAATATCAATAGCCGATACAGTTTGTTGACCAGTATTGGCAGAGATGCCGAACCCTAGGCTTTTGATTGTTTTTTCGATATCACTAGCCTGAGTCGGCGCACCAGGGGCTAAATTTAGCTCTAGCGTTTCTGTAGCGAAATTCAGCTGAACATCAGAAACCCCAGGCATACGTTTCAAAGCTGTTTCAATCTTGCCGATGCAACTGGCACAGTCCATACCTTCAATATGATATTTCATAATAATTTACCCTTTGAATAATGATATTATGAACCCTATAGTGGCTTTAGAGTCAAGGTTATTTATCTACAGTTTCGTAATTTTAATTTCTCTAGCGCTAGTCTTTACAGCCACTTTAATTATTTAAATCATAGAGGTTGTTATGACAATCAAAATTGGTGAGCTCGCTAAACGCACAGGTGCCACAGTAGAAACCATTCGCTATTATGAAAAAGAGCGTTTATTACCCGAGCCTTTCCGTAGCGAAGGGAATTATCGTTTATATAATGAAGAGCACATTGAGCGTCTACAATTTATCCTACATTGCCGTACGCTCGATATGGCTTTAGATGATGTGCGAATCTTACTTGAATACTGGGAGTCGCCTGACAAGGACTGCGGCGATGTGAATAACTTGCTAGATGAGCACATTCATGCTGTGGAAATACGAATGGAAGAACTGATGCACTTAAAGCATCACTTGACCGTTTTGCGCCAGAAATGTGCAAGTAGTGCACCAGCGTCATCATGTGGCATTTTAAACGCGCTTGTCGATAACTCCTGTCATGAGTAATGATATCAGTAGTGTTCATTTCTGACGGATCAAATCATGAAAGGTTAAATACGCCCTGATGTTAAGCACAAAAAAACCCAGCAATGATATTAAGATCACTAGGGCGTGTTGAACATTGGGTATAAATTAATGGCAAAAAAAATAGCGAACGGTTAATCTTTAAGTTCTCACACAAAAAAGATATCGTTCGCTATGCCTCGCACTATGCTCAAAGATGAACACTGGACAAGACTGAAACCTATATTACTAGAACTTAATATCTATGACAAAGGAAATCTTAGACAAACGGTTGAAGGCGTGCTTTATCGCATGCGTGTTGGCTGTCCTTGGCGCGACTTACCCGAGTATTTTGGCAAGCCCAATACCATCTATAAAGCTTACCAGCGCTGGTCTCGCAGTAATAAGCTGATTGCATTATTTACGTTACTGATCAAAGACGCAGACCTTGAGTGGGTCTTCATTGATGGTACTCATATCAAGGCGCATCAGCACAGCAGTAGTGGCAATGAGAACCTACAATCCATTAGCAAAAGTGTGGCAGGCCGCGCGACCAAGATTCACTTAGCAGTTGATGCTCATGGCAATCCGATTACCTTTCTTTTATCAGATGGCACAACCCACGATGTCAAAGTCGCACCTGATTTAATAGATAAGGTTAATTTGAGTAATACAGAGGTTTTATGTGCCGATAAAGGCTATGATTCTGATGCGCTACGAGCCCATATTGAACAAGCAGGGACGCAGGATAACATCCCTCGAAAACGAAACACTCAGTATTCTAACGACCATATGGACTGGGACTTGTATAAAGCCAGGCATCTAGTAGAAAATGCTTTCGCTAAGCTAAAGCAGTATAGGGCGGTTGCCACCAGGTTTGATAAGCTCAAGCAGAGTTATGAAAATACGGTCGCTCTTGCTTGTGCTTATATCTGGCTCAAATTATGAATGTTCAACACGCCCTAGTCAGTTCAAAATAACATGGTGATAAATTGAAGAGTGCTACTGGAATGAATGTTGCGCAGCCTCTGTAATAACAGCATGCAAGGAAAATTTATACCAGTAGCACGATGTCATTTTTGCAGTGAATCGACTATAGCTTACTGGCTGCATTTTTACCTCGTCGTTACAGCTTCTAATACTCGACTATGTTAGATTTATCATTAATCCTTGAAGTTATTTACCATAAGTCTTAATAAATTTGAGTAACGTTATGAGTCAAGAAGATGCCAGTCATAAGCAAAATAAGCATTTGCCTCCAAGTGAGCCTATTGATGTCTATAAAAACAACGATAGTAACTATACTGCTGGCAATCAAGACGCTCATGATCATGACACTCACCTAGAGCAAAACACCGCACCAAGAGATACCAAAGGCTATCAGCGTACGTTACTGATTAGCTTTGTGATCATCACAGGCTATATGTTTATCGAGGCGATTGGTGGCTTACTGACAGGCAGCTTGGCGTTACTCTCTGATGCAGGACACATGCTCAGCGACGCCATCGCCCTTGGTGCGACGTTGATGGCATTTAAAATCGGCGAAAAAGCCGCCACCCATCAAAAGACCTTTGGCTATAAACGCTTTGAGATTATCGTGGCCACCGTCAATGGTGCGACGCTAGTAATTATCGCCTTGATGATTTTTTATGAAGCGATCAAACGCCTTAACTCACCGCCTGAGATTGCTACCCAAGGTATGCTAATCGTCGCCACCATCGGTATGCTGGTTAATATCTTGGTCGCTTGGCTGATGCATCGTGGTAGTAGCGGCAGCGATGGACACACCCACAGCCATGGAGCAAATGCAGACAAAGTAAATAAAGAAAAAGCAAATAAAAGCAATGATTCCAAAGAGCCTGTCAACCTCAATATGCAAAGCGCTTACTTGCATGTATTAAGTGATTTGATGGGCTCTGTCGCCGCGATCATCGCCGCTTTACTGATGATGGGGTTTGGCTGGGTTTGGGCCGATGCCGCAGCGTCGGTGATCGTCGCGGTACTTATCTTAGTAAGTGGTTACCGCGTTGTACGTGATTCGGTACATGTCTTGATGGAGGGCACGCCAGAAGGGATATCGCTGGTAGATGTGGAAGACAAGCTGCTTGCCCATCCACAAGTAAAACAAGTCCACGACCTGCATATTTGGAGCATCACCAGCGGGCTAAATGCGCTATCTTGCCATGTGATGGTCGATGGGGATATGAGAATCTCGGATGCCAGCGTATTGATTGCCAATCTTGAGCAAGGGTTGCTTGCGCTTGGTATTCATCACGCCACCATTCAGGTTGAAAGCTTGTCACACCCGCAGACCAGCGCCCATAGCGATGCATTGGTCTGCGACATATCAGAGCAGCAAAGCTCTGCGAATAACCATATCAGGCACAGTCACTAGTCACTAGGGCGTGTTGAACCTTCAACCATGGCACTGACAGAGACTATTTGTGAATGTTCAACACGCCTTACTGGGTTGGAGGAAATAACAACTATGTTGTGCTGACTTAGAAAGTCTTATTTATCATTCATAGCAAGGTAGATATTACGATCTGATGCGGATGCGTCATCCACGTATTTTGAATCGCGCCATGTCGTATAAGCATAGACACCACTGTATGGGCTGATGCTGTTCTGACGGAAGTCAGAAATCCAATTTGTACCATCGAAAATTTGAATATGGCCATGTGGACGCTTTGATGAGCGATCATAGACAATAACATCACCTACTTGGGTTGGCATATCATTGCTGATTTTGCTGAAACCTGCTTTCTCAAGTGTGCCACGAGTAGCGTACTGATAGGCTGAAGGATTTGGAGTGAACTCATAACCAGCTGATTGTAGTGCTTTACGTACGTAACGGGCACAATATCCAGAGCTGCCAGATAAAGCCACTTTTGAGGCGCGAGCAGCAGCGATAGCGGGGGCTGAATTGCTGTCAGGAACCTTATTGACTTGCTGCTGTTGTTTTTCAGCGTATAAGCGGCTGTTTAATGATGAAAGCTGATTCTCTTTTTGCTTGGCCTGCGCACTTAGGTTGCTAATTGCTTGACTAATTTCATCATTATTAGAAACATAAGCACCACTTTTGGTGCTATAGATGTTTTTTGATGAACCGTAGTTTGATGCCACAGAAGTATTGGTGATGGTATTATTTGTTTGAGAGATTGTGATAGCAGCACCACTCGTTTGTGCTATGCCCATACCCAGTACTGACAAAATCAATAAAGCCTGTTTCATAAATCTAATACCTACGGTTAATTCAAAATCGTCTGTTATCAACAACAGCGCAGTCAATTAAATCTCAATAACTCAAGTATATATATGTCATAGTGACTGATACTTCTGCTGCATATTATTCATATAAAAAATGATTATTGGCGATCACAGCTCATTGAAGTCTTACGAAGCTGTTACAAATCAAGCTGCTGACCAAAACACAAAGCCGACTTTAGCATAGGCTGTTTAGCCTGTCATTCCCCTTAAAAACCCCAAAAATACTTTTTTGATGTCGAAAAAATTGCTAATATCCCACATTTTACAATGTAAGTTTGTGTAACATGTACAGAATATAGCTGACTAGATTGACCACAATTTCTACTGTTTTATAAGCAAAAAAACGTCTGAGGGTTAAATCTATAATTTAGATTTAACCCTCAGACGTTTTTCTATTGGATGAAGTAATTACCCTATATAGGGTCTAACTAATTATTAAGATAATATAATAATTTATAATATTAATATAGATGCTAATTCCCTACTAGCTTATGTAATATTACGTAATTGTTTCGATACATCCTGTATATTCTTGTATTAACCCTTAGTCATTTATCTATTTTAAGGGTTAATAACCGATAAATTCGCTTACATTGTCATCAAAAGTTACAAATTCAAAGTTATTTTTAATTTTAAAGTCGCAATAGCTAATGAATTTTTTGATGAAGAATCATTTTATAAGCAATAGAACAGTCTTATACCTACCTCATTTACTTTTAACGCTAACACTATAATCAAAGTATTCTTAACTGCTAACACACTATAATTGCTGCTCTACCGATTCAATATCAGCATAAACTTGGGTTGTCCCGTCTTTATTGAGCTGCATAACCTGATAGGGCATGAATTTATTTTGATACTCCATACCTGGGCTACCAATAGGCATGCCAGGTACGGCAAGACCCATAGCTTGTACTGGCGGATTTTCTAAAAACTGCGCCATATATTTAGCGGGTACATGACCTTCAAAGACGTAACCATCCGTAGTGACTACAGTATGGCAAGAACGCATTTCATTTGGAACGCTGTAGCGCTCTTTAAATACGGCTAAGTCCGCAACATCTTGCGCGGTTGCACTTAGACCATTATCTTCTGCATGACTTATCCATTCTTTACAGCAGCCGCAATTGGCATCTTTATAGACAGTGGCTGATACGTTTTTTAGTAAGTCTGGTTTACTTACTGATGTCATCATAGAATTATTTATAACGTTTGGTTCAGCTGTCTTTGGAACAGCCAAAACATCTTCAGTTGATGCCGATGTTGTGCTTGCATCAGATACGCCACTACTCGGTTGGCTACAAGCAAATAGTGATGAGGCAGCCAGTAATAATAACGTACTACGCAACCCCTTAGACAGATAACGATTGCATATAAGACTGGATTTTATTTTTAAGGGGGGCATAGTGCTTTCTCATGTACTGTAGATATTGTGAGCTATAGAAGATCAAGTAACACTTCATATCGTTTGGTAATGTAGCATAATAACCCATTAAACGGAGTACGTAAATTCATCCATTGAGCAGTGCAGGCTGGTATCATAAGCAGTTTTTATTTTAAAATACTGCCTGTAGTATTAACGGCTCTATCTAAGTTTTGGATTTTGATTAAAAATTCAAGGCTCATAATTTTGGATAATTTGCGATGCGCCTGTCTACTATTAATCTACAAAAGCGTTTGAGTACTCACTTAAATCAATTACCGCTATCGCTTACGCTAGTAGTAGCATGGCTTGCAGGAGCTATTTTTTTATTTTCGCTAGCGCCTTATGGGTTTTGGCCGCTAGCAATAGTATCACCAGCGATTTTATATGCGCTGTTGGTGACAAGTATGAGTGGTCGTCGCGCTTTTATTATCGGTGAAGCTTACGGTATGGGGCTATGGTGCGTCGGCGGCTTTTGGCTCTATACTGCTATCCATGATTATAGCGATACACCAACGTGGCTCGCATTGATTATGATTGCATTGATGGGTCTCGGTATGGGACTATTTCATGGATTGTTAGCACTAGTCTTTAACCGTATGGTAGGCAAACAACCCTTTTCATTTGCTGCTCTTTGGGTGCTACAAGAATGGTTAAAAACTTGGTTATTCACAGGCTTTCCGTGGCTGTTTGTTGGTTATGCATTTACTGAAGAGTATTGGTTATCGTCCTTAGCACCCGTTGCTGGTGTTTTTTCCGTCTCTTTTGTTGCCATACTATTGGCTGCAAGTTTAGTAGAGCTACTGCTTCGGCGCAGTAGTTATGCCATCGTTTCTGTACTGTTATTAGCCATTAGCACATCATTATGGCTGGTCAATCCGCAATGGACAAAACCTAAGGGCACACCTGATCTGTCAGTGTCATTGATTCAAGGTAATATTTCACAAGATATAAAGTGGCTGACTAAGTATCAAGTAGAAACGCTAAAGATTTATGCGAAGTTAACACGCACTGAGTGGGGACGTGATGTTGTGGTGTGGCCTGAATCATCTATTCCTATGTTTCAGGATGAGGCTGCGGGCTTTATTAGTGAAATGATAGAAATGGCTAATGCGACCAATACGACATGGATAACTGGTATCCCTTATAAGGATAAAGCGGCATTCAATGCCAGTACGGATAAGTATCCCCCATTTTACAATAGCGTGATTGCTCGAGGTGTAGAAGCGGAAGGCCTATACAAGAAGCAGCGTCTAGTGCCTTTTGGAGAGTATATTCCATTTGAAGGCGTGCTCGATATTTTCCCAAGTTTGGCCGGTAGTCAGGATATTAAGAGCTATAGTCGTGGTAGTGATCAGCAGTCACCTCTAAAGGTGCGTGGACACAATATAGGGACGGCTATCTGTTATGAGGTAGCTTATCCAGATACCACGCGTAAAAATGCCATCGATACTGAATTTTTGTTGACCGTCTCTAACGATGCCTGGTTTGGCACTTCAGCAGGACCATTGCAACATTTGCAAATGGTACAAATGCGCGCGCTTGAGAACGGGCGCTGGTTTATTCGAGCGACCAATACTGGTGTTACCGCTATCATTAACCATAAAGGTCGTATTGTAAAACGCGCACCGCAGTTTGAGCGTACTGTACTACGTGGTGAGATACAGGCACGGGTTGGTAACACGCCCTTTATGCTTATGGGAAATTATCCTATCTTGATAATAATAACCTTGTTATTACTACTAAGCTATTTTGGCAAAGGTCTAACCACACTTAGAAGACGAGGGTAATAGTAAACTTAATCATAATAATTTAATCAGTGTAAGTTTTTTATTTTTTCTAGGTAACGTCCTAACGCACGTAAATATAAAAGTTTTAAACTATTGACCCCTGCCGTCAAATCCGTATACATAAACTTGGGAGATTTTAATTACGCAGCTTGACGATAATAATCAAACCACACCTGTCTTGGCGATTGATAGCCCAAACCCTTTTGAATCCTCGTCTGATTGTAGTACAGCTCGATATAACTGATAATATCATTGATGGCTGTGAACCTTGTTTTATAGTCTTGATGATATACCAGCTCATTCTTTAATGTGCCCCAGAAGCTTTCTATCGGAGCGTTATCGAAACAGTTGCCTTTGCCGCTCATTGAGCCTATAAATTGATGCTGCTTAATGGTCTTGTGGTAGGCGTGACTGCAATACTGACTGCCTCTGTCTGAATGAACGATTAGCCCTTTGCTTGGACGTTTATTCTTGATGGCCATATTTAGTGCTTTGCAAACTAAATCTGCGGTCATACGCTTGTTAATAGCGTAACCGACAAGCTCTTTGGTGTATAAGTCTTTGACCCCTGCTAAGTACAGCCAACCCTCATTCGTCCAGATATAGGTAATGTCGCTGACCCACGACTCGTTAGGGCGCTTAGCATCAAACTTCTGATCCAGTACGTTTGGATAGACCAGCTTGTTGTGATTGGAGTCGGTGGTGACTTTAAAGCGCTTATGACTACGACATTTAATGCCGTGTTGCTCTTTGATGCTTCTTACCATATACAGGCTAATGTTATGGCCTTGCTCGCTTAGATGAGCATGCAGTCGATCTGCGCCATAACGTTCTTTCGTTTCATTGTGAGCCGCTTTAACCAGTAATTCAGACTGGTTGCGATGTATCTGTTGGTCGCTGAGATCACGACTTAGCCAGTCGTAATAGCTTGATGGCTTAACCCTTAACACACGGCACATAGTGGTGATGCGAAAGAGGAACTGGTTGTCTTTGATAAAGGCGTACCTGACTAACTGTTTCTCGCGAAGTACGCCGTCGCCAACTCGAGCATAGCTCTCCCCTTGCGTCGGGGCGAAGCAGTGCTTCGCTTTATCCCTCCTCATTTAGTATTTCGCGTTCCTCTTCGGCAACTTTAAGCTGTCGCTTTAGGCGTTTTACCTCTTCAAGCGCACTCATAAGTTCAGGGTCATACTGCTTTGTTCCTACAAGCTTGCCTTGATTAGCTTTGTTCTGCCAGTTGGATAGCGTTTGCATGGCGATGCCAAGTTGCTTTGCGGTCGCTGAAATATTGCCGTTGTTATCCGCTATCTTCTTGACGGCTTCAGCTTTAAATTCGTCACTGTAGGTTCTTACTTTCTTGGTCATGGTAAACTCCTGTCAATACGCTTAGTTTACCAAGTTTATCTCTACGGTTTCTTCAGCATAGCTCAGATTTGCTTATACCGCCAAATGCAATATTCTTGCTTTTGTAGAAACAGTCCTCTAGTGTGACAAAACCATCTTTTTCTACGTGACCAATAACTCTTCTTAGATCATAATTTCCATCAAGGGTTTCAATACTTTCATCAAATAGACCAACTACCTCAAGCTCAATTTTTCCGCCATCTAGTATAGATAAGGTTCCTGGTATTTTTTTATTTTCATTTTCAGGCAACCAAAAGTAACCAGATTTTTTCAATTCTTCTTTAATTCTCACCTGACTTCCTTGTAAAATCTAATGCCTCATATAGCAGCTAACAAAGCTATTATTGGCCTAAACATCTGATCGATAATAGCTATAATATCTAATAAATCGCCCAATTCTCTCTAACCCTAAGAAGAAATGCTTCTGCTAGTTTGCTCTTGCCAGAAGTTATTGATAGATAACTCATATTTTTGATCATTTATATGATTGTCTTCTCCTGTTATGAGTTGAAGCCTATAATCCAATGAGTCGATACCCATGAACTTATAGTACTCTTTCCATTTATTATCTATCAAATCATAGAGAGTTTGGATTTCAAAGACATCAGGAAGGAAGTCTTTATGGGCTAACCAAAACTCTGAGAACACATTGAAAAACCCTCTCAGATAAGGGCTGGGGTGATATTTTTCGACTATATATTTATAAGAAAACACAGGTAACTCTGGGTACATATCTACATACACACCCCTCACCGCCTCTTTTTCTTTACTTGAACAACATAACATAGAGAATCCTTTTTTAAATCACTTTTGAAATAATGACCTCTGCCATCAAACCCGTGCAGTTTAACTTGGGTATTTTAGTTGTGTAGCATTTAGAGCACCCAGCCTCATCAAATCACACCCTCCCCCCAACACCTTTAAACTTCTCAACAAAAGCCGACATCTTCTGAAAAACACTTTGCTTCTTAGTTAGATACTGAGGATTAAGAGGACTTAGCTTAGGTAAGACCTCATTTAGCTCCGTACCATTCTCACTGGCGTACTCACGCTTTAAAGATGCGGTTATATAACGCTTAGCTGCCTCTTCATTAAGGTTTTCAGCAGCAATCATATCCTGAGCTTCACGCTGTTGTTCTATTTGAGCAAAATTAAAGAAGGCCTCAATAATACTAGATTTATCAGGAATATTGTCCAAGTTGGTTTTATTGATGAAATCTACCACCAGACTTTCTTTAGCGCGATTACCAAGGCTGGCTCTAATTACACGACGTACTTCTTCGACCAAGGCGGACTTATCCTTGGTATTCTTATTATGCTCAAAAATCAGCTCAAGGATGTAATCAAGGTTAATCTCTTGAGACTTAAGAAGATCCACCTCAAAAACCACTTCATCCCAGTCAAGCGAGGACTCGCTTTGATGCTTGGCTGCTTTTTCACGGCGCAGCCAATCACGTATGTCGTTATACGTTGATCGATAGTCTTGTACGGTGCGTTCAGCAGGTACATCGATACTTTGCATGGCAGCAAGATCTTCATCCGTCAAATAGTGCTCAGCTTTGAATGTCTCAACTGCTTCAGTATCAGTAATATCTATGCTTTGAAGCGCTTTTAGGCTCGCGAACTCATCATAGTTTTGTAAAATGTTCTCGACGCGTAAGTACTCGCCAAATAACTTAGCAAAGTCCTTTTTGTCTGCCTCTTTGACGATCTCATCAGGGTTAGGGAAGCGTTGCTGTAGCTCCTTAATAACCTCCAAATAGCCTCGTCGTGCTTTGCCTGTCGCAATATCAGTAAAGCCTTCTAGATACTCCCTATAGCTTTTTTCTAACACCACGTTCTTAGTGTTTCTATCACCAAACAAGGTGATGGCATCAATGGTCGCTTGCTCTAAGTCACGAAACGTCACGATATTGCCAAAGGTCTTAGTCGCATCATAAATGCGGTTAGTACGTGAGAACGCTTGCATCAGACCGTGATAGCGAAGGTTTTTATCAACATAGAGCGTGTTTAAGGTCGGCGCATCAAAACCTGTGAGGAACATACCGACAACAATCAGTAAGTCCACATCCTGCTTAATAACGCGTCCTGCAAGATCACGGTAGTAGTTTTGAAAAGACTTACTGTCTACGCCGTAATTGGTCTTAAACATCTCGTTATAGTCATTAATAGCACGGCTTAAAAACTCTTTGGCACTGCTATTCATAGCGGTAGGCTCAAAGCCTTCGTCAGCAATGTCACCGATTGCATCTTGTTCTTCATTGGCAGCATAAGAAAAGATAGTGGCAATCTTTAAGGGCCTCTCACTGTCCTTTTGTAGCTGATTCAAGGCTTCATAGTAAGCCTTTGCTGCGTCCACACTACTAACAGCAAACATGGCATTAAAACCTTTACCACTTCCTTTTAAGCGATGGGTTTTTTGCCTAAAGCTTTTTAAAACGTACTTTGAGATCTCTTCAATACGATCAGGGTGTAATAACAGCTGCTTGTTTTCAGCAGCTGTGAGTTTCTTCTCATCTTGCTCGCTTTCAATGGCTTGAAACTGTGGGCGCACGTCATTGTAGTCCACCTTAAACTTCAAGACCTTCTCATCACGAATGGCATCAGTGATGACGTATGAATGCAGCTCATGGCCAAACACACTGGCCGTCGTCTCTGCACCTAAAGCGTTCTCTGGAAAGATAGGAGTGCCTGTAAAACCAAACTGGTAGTATTTTTTAAATTTTTTCTTTAAGTTCTTTTGTGCTTCACCAAACTGGCTCCGGTGTGCCTCATCAAAGATAAACACCACTTGTTTATTATAGATGGGTAAATCAGCCTCACCTTTGATCAGGTTATTTAGCTTTTGAATGGTGGTGACAACAATTTTATTATCGTCTTTTTCAAGGTTGCGCTTGAGTCCTGCGGTACTGTCGGAGCCATTAACGCTATCAGGGGAGAAGCGCTGGTACTCTTTCATGGTTTGATAATCAAGATCTTTACGATCCACCACAAAAAACACCTTATCAATAAAAGGTAGCGACGTTGCTAAGCGGGCAGCTTTAAAACTGGTTAAAGTCTTACCTGAGCCTGTGGTATGCCAAATATAGCCGCCACTCTCAAGAGTGCTCCACTTCTTGGCTTGATAAGCACTGTTTATCTTCCATAAAATGCGCTCAGTAGCGGCAATCTGATACGGGCGCATCACCAATGACGTATTACTCACATCAAAGACGGTGTAATGCATCAGCACGTTTAATAGGGTATTTTTTTGAAAGAAGGTCGCAGTAAAGTCTTTTAAGTCTTTGATTAGGGTATTGTCTGATCGTGCCCAGTTCATGGTGAAATCAAAGCTATTTTTATTGCGCTTGGTGGTATTGGCAAAGTAGCGGGTATCAGTGCCATTTGAGATCACAAACAGCTGTAGATATTTATATAAGGAGTTATCGGAGTTAAAGCTCTCTTTGCTATAACGATGTACTTGGTTAAATGCTTCACGAATGGCGATACCACGTTTTTTAAGCTCAATTTGCACAAGCGGCAAGCCATTGACCAAAATAGTCACATCATAGCGATTGGCCTGTGTGCCTTTTTGAGCAAACTGTTTAATGACCTGTACTTTGTTACGTGGGATGTTTTTTTTGTCCAGCAGGGCAATGTTCTGCAGGTGTCCATCATCAAAGGTAAAATCATAGATATGGTCATCATGAATCTTTCGAGCTTTGTCCGTGATGTTATCGCTCGGGTTATCAAGATACTCCATCACAAAGCGCTTCCACTCAGCATCTGTAAACTGCACCTCATTTAAGATCTGCAGCTGTACACGTACGTTAGCAAGCATCGTTTCAGGCGAGTTTAAACCAGGGACAAACTCATATCCCTGGTTTTGTAAGTCTTTGAGTAGCTCACGCTCTAAATCGTCTTCAGTTTGATAGCCCCCATCAGGCTGATCGCACTTGGTATACTTATTTAAAACTATAAAATTATTCGATTCAGCAATGGTTTTTGTTTGGTCAGTCATGAGATGCTACCTCAGGCTTGGGGAAGCTTAACAGCAGGTCACGGTAATATTCATATTGCTGCTGACGTAGCTCTATTTCACGCGGAAGGCCTTCAGTGAGTGATGTCGTTAAGGCGTCAAATTTATCGAGGATGGTGACGATACGAGCCTGTTCGGCAAGCGATTTATCAGAGTCGTTTGCATAGGGAATAGGAATTCTAAAGTTTTTTATAATGCTAGAGTTAAGATCACCTCTTGCTCCTTGTCCAAGTGCTTTAATATTATCATGATTCAAGCTAACCCAATGAAACACATACCGGTATAAGGCTTTTGTGCTGTCTATTTCTAAACAACCACAGTGTTGATTTGTAGTTAAGGGTATTTTATTAATCGCTGACCGTCCTGCTGTTGCTCCAGAAATTGCGATTATTACACAATTTTCTGGAATCCACTTAGCCGATGAATTTTTTAGTGCAGCAGGGGTTATCTTGACGTTTGTCTCTTCAATATCATTGAACTTGACCTCTTGAGTCCTGAGCCAAGGTATATTACCACCTTCGTAGTACTCTGGATTACCAGCCCGAGGCGTTCCACCTGAGTACCATTTTTTAGTAATTTCTCCCAAAGTTTTCCACTCCGAACCCTTGTCCTCAGCATTAAATAATTGCTCACGATAGTACGCATACTGCTGCTGACGTGCTGTAAGTTCTGCTGTAAGTTCTGCTGTAAGTTCGGTAAATGTGTCTAAAATTCGGACGATTTCAGATTGGACTCGAATTGGTGGAATTGCAATGGGGATTTTTGCAACTTGATTGCTCATTAATTTAGGATTACCCATTCCTGCATAAACATGCTTTTTTGCTTCAGTAGAGAGCCAATAAAATAGATACTTATAGTTCAGATTAAGAGTATCATTAATCTTTATTAACCCACTTACATTGGTGATTGAGAACTTGCCTGTTCGATAAAAAACTGTACCTGCATTAGCTCCATCAGTGGTCCAATTGACATACTCACCTTCAAAATCAAAAGTATCAATACTCCCGATCTTCCCATTATTTGCGGTTTGTGAACTATATACAGGATATTTACCAGGGTTTTCATTCAAATACCCTTTAGACATCACCCGACCTCGTTGCAGCGTTGCTACGTCTCCTAGCTTTTTCCACTCAACCTCAGCCCCATCAAGTAGCTTTTCCATATAACTTAAGTGACTCATGCCTCAATCTCCGCAACGATTTTATCGATATCAGCACGCAGCTTATCAATCTTAGCAACTGTCGTTTTAAGTTCGCTATTTAAAGTTTTAATATCAATAACCTCACGCGTATCTTCTGCTTCTACGTAAGCACTTACCGATAAGTTATAGTCATTTTTAGCAATAGCGCTGTTATCAACGCTTGCAGATAAATAATCCGTATCTTCTTTAGTATCAAACAACGTCATGATCTGCGCGATATGCGCATCAGTCAGTACGTTAGTATTCGTCTCTGACTTAAACAGCTTACTGGCATCAATAAACTGCGTCTTACCCTCTGTTTTGTGCTTGGATAGCACCAAGATATTAACCGAGATACTGGTTCCAAAGAATAAGTTGGGTGCTAAGGAGATTACCGTCTCTACATAGTTATTATCTACCAAATACTGACGGATCTTTTGTTCAGCACCGCCGCGATAGAATATCCCAGGGAAGCAAACAATGGCGGCGCGACCCTTACTAGACAAATAATTCAATGCATGAAGTACAAAAGCAAAGTCCGCCTTTGATTTAGGGGCCAATACCCCCGCTGGTGCAAAACGCTCATCATTAATTAAGGTCGGATCATCACTACCAATCCATTTCACTGAATACGGCGGGTTAGAGACAATCGCATCAAAGGGTCTATCCTCCCCAAAATGCGGATCTAGCAGCGTGTTACCCAGCTTGATATTAAATTTGTCGTAGTTCACGTTATGTAAAAACATATTCATACGTGCAAGGTTATAGGTGGTGTGGTTAATCTCTTGACCAAAAAACCCCTCTTCAATGATGTGATTATCAAAGTGCTTTTTAGCTTGTAGTAACAAAGAGCCCGAACCTGCAGCTGGATCGTAGATTTTGTTAACTGTCTCTTGTTTATGCATCGCAATTTGAGCAATCAGTTTAGACACGCTTTGGGGTGTAAAGAACTCCCCACCTGATTTACCCGCATTAGCCGCATAGTTTGAGATCAGATACTCATAAGCATCACCAAATAAATCAATCTCACTGTCCTCAAACTGATGCAGCTTAAGGCCCGCCACCCCTTTAAGCACCGCAGCTAAACGGGTGTTTTTATCGGCGACCGTATTACCTAATCGGTTACTGGTAGTATCAAAATCAGCAAATAACCCCTTAATATCAGGCTCAGACGGGTAGCCATTGGCCGAGCTTTCAATCTCTTTAAAAATAGCCGCCAAATCCGTATTTAAGTTCTCATTTCTATGCGCATTGGCAGCCACGTTGGCAAACAACTGACTGGGGTATATAAAATAACCCTTAGTCTTAATCGCATCGTCTTTAATATCAGCAGTAATCACCTCATCCGAAAGAGCGGCATAATTAACGCTCTCATCCCCCGCCTCAATATAATTGGCAAAGTTCTCACTGATAAAGCGGTAGAACAAAGTCCCCAACACATACTGTTTAAAATCCCACCCATCGACTGAGCCACGAACCTCGTTTGCAATTTGCCAAATTTGTCGATGCAGTTCCGCACGTTGTTGGGTACTTGTCATGATAAAAAATCCTGTAAAAAAATAAGAAACAAAACTAGCGCACATTGTGCCTAACTAAAAATACATTATCCACGATAACCGTTATCATGGGGCGCTAACGCATCAATCTGCGGATCTGAGAATAATTCACGGATGTCATCATCCGTATAGTCCGTGTCATCAGGTTGCTCAACTTGCTCCTCCTCCTTCTCAGATAACTGATCATTAGCTTTAGACGCCTCTTCATCTAGGCCAATATCACCCCCCAAGCTTTTTACCATACTTGCAAACAACTCTTTATCTAACTTTCTAGTTAGAAACTTAGGAAAGTTTTTCGCAAAGTAGTTTTGAATAAATTTTTCTTCCTCACTCTCTCCTGATAATACTTGTCCTAAAAAAGCGCCCATTAATATTTTTTGTTTATTTACTCGCTTATCAAGCTTTACTTTTTTCAGTCTAGCTTTACGCTTTAACTCTTCTAATTGTTGACGCTCTTTTAAATCATTAATTTCTTGATTATCAAAAATAGATTCTGACATAATCACAACTCCTTTTATTAATATTAACCTAGCATAGCAAGGCATTAGGCATCATTCAACAATCTATGCTACTCTTTAAGGTAGAACAATCATAAACCTGATATATTTCATTTTAATGGGTGATGTTTGGGTCCCCCTGACTAAGGGCGAAGTAACGACTCAGTATTTTAATTTATCCACTACGTTACTACATTAAAAACTGAATCGCCCTTCGTTGGGGACACCCCAAACCCCGCACACCACGAAAAGATGTGGTGTGCAAAACCTTTAACCTAAGGCAAGCTATTATGACTATGGTGCATATTGCGACTAAAGCAATTTCTAGAAAAGCAGGACAGTCCGCTGTGGCCTGTGCCGCATATCGTGCTGGCGATGTTTTAGAGGATGCTAAGTATGGCAAGGTTCATGATTACTCTAAAAAGGATGGGGTAATGAGCAGTGATATTGTGATGCCTGCTTCGTTAAAAGGATTGGATGTCAAGATTGATCGCGAGATACTTTGGAATACTGCTGAAGCATTTGAGGTGCGCTCTGATAGCCGTGTGGCGCGTGAGTGGCTGATTAATTTGCCTTATGAGCTACCTGAAGATGAGCGACATGAGCTTGCTTTAGAGTTTGCACAAAAGCTGTGTGATGACATGGATGTGATTGCCGATGTGTGTCTGCATCGCCCTGTGATGAAGCAGCCCTTTGATCCTAACGCCAAGCCAAGCTCTAAGCGGCTACGTGAAGGCGAGCAAAATCCTGACCCGCGTAATTTTCATGCCCATATTATGGTGACGACGCGCGCGCCAGTTATTAGGACGGATGGTAGGTTGGCATTTGACCCTAAATTTAAAATCCCTTTTGAGTGGTCTAATAAGAAACTTAAGGAAGATGACCTCCCCTCCTCGAGGGAGGAGATTAAGCGTATTCGTAAGCTTTGGGTGGACACTGCCAATCAAAGACTTAAACAGCATAATTTACCGCTTATGGATGAGCGTAGTTATAAGGACCAAGGACTTGATCAGCAGCCCACTATCAAGATGGGGATTGAAGCGACCGCCATGGAGCGACGAGGTATTGCTACTCGGAAGGGAGAAACTAACCGTAAGATTCGAGCACGCAATCAGGTCGTGTTAGAGCAAAGGAGAGAATATGAGCGACAAATTAAACAATATCGAGAAAGACTTGCTTGGGCAACTAAGCAAAATGAGAGATTACGTAGACTCATTGAAGACACAGAACGACGAGCTGATAGCACAAAACGATGCATTGAAGACACAGAACGACGAGCTGATAGCACAAAACGATGCATTGAAGACACAGAACGACGAGCTGACAGCACAAAACGATACATTGAAGACGCAAAATCAGGCACTGCTTGGGCAGCTGAGCGATGTGAAAACTTACCAAATAGAATTGGTGAGGCAGACAGAAGAAACGATGAAGCACAACAAAGAATTGATGTCTCAAAACGCTTTGTTACTGCAAACTCAAAACGAGCTGCAGACAGCGAATCAATCGCTAAGAGCATCCATCAAAACGCTACAAAGCGAGCAAGACCTACCCCAACCCCGTTCGATGACAACGCGCGACGAGCAAGAGCTGCTAGGCTTAATCAGCAGCAAAGACGAGTTGATAGAGAAACTAGAAGAGCAAATCTTGAAGATAAGAGAAGATCTGAACGTGCTGAACAGCTTAAGCTAAGACTTGCTCATAAATTACTCACTGCCACACAACCAGATAACTGTTTGAGGCCTGGCTGGAATGATGATCCTGATGATTACCCTGATAAATATGACTATAGACAAATTGAGGTGATTAAAGACTTTGTGACATCACTTAATCTTCAAAGTAAGTATTTTAGAGACAATTTGACAGTGGTTAAAGACAAGGTGGATGAGCGCTTTATTGCCAACAACAAGGACCTTATCCACCTGGTTAATCATCCTAAGCAGGAGCGTGAGCAGTATAACGAGCGGTTAACGGCGTGGTGTGAATTTAAAGAAGATATTGATCAAAAAAGAGCTGATTTTAACCAAAGCATTATTCCTAAGTTAGGTGGTAGCGGTGGAGAGGTGGGTAGGATGACCCGAGATATTATTTCCGCATTTAACTACCTTCAAGGCTTAGATCAGTTTATTTCTGATGATAAACAAACCATAGAGGCCAGAGAATTAGCTAAATCTCATAGATCAGATACGCTAAATAAAACTTGCCAACAATTTAAGTATGCCTACTCTGATGTGGCCAAACTGCCTAGTGGTCAGCGAGAGAATTATATAAACGCTCTAAATTCGACCGTAGAGGTGTTTAAAAATATTTATGGTACTCAGTTACCAGATGAGCAAAACAAAGCCATAGAGGAGGGTCTACGTGCGTTTAATAACGATCTACAACGATCTCATAGGCCTTCAAGAGGGTTTAGTCGATGAAATACCTTTGGCTAAGAGAAATATGAGTAAATTTTAGATCCAGATAATCATCATTGTCGCTGGTTATTTGAATGGTTTTTTCTTGTTGTTTTTTTATTTTAAAACAAAAAATTTCCTTTCTTTATTTTTAAATACTTTTTAAATACTTTTGTCCTTTTTTGGAAAATCGCTACAGCCCTTTATTATCAATAGATTACAGCGAAAATAAAAATAAATACTTGTAGAATTTCAGGGTCATTCTTGTAGAATTTCAGGGTCATTCTTGTAGAATTTCAGGGCATTCTTGTAATAATTTTATTTAAATTACAATAATATGCTGTATTATTTCAAGAATAAATTTATTTGATAAATAAAAAGATAAGGCAAACTATGAATAATCAATTTCTTGACGGATTTAGAGAAAAACTAGATGCTTTAGATGATACTGATCCTTTACAAAAAGCGAACTTTGACTTACTTCAACTTGTTAGTGAAGCAATGGTAGGTAAGGTATCGGGCCAAGAATACGAACTCAGAATGTTAGAGATTAAGACGAGGATAGCAATTCTCGAGCGCCAAGAAGCTAGGGGTCAGCAGATTATACCTTCCTCATTTATTAATGAAAAACAGCCGATTAAATCAAGCGAAAAAAAGAAGTCTGTAGTTTACGGCGAAAAATGGTTTGTCATACAAAATCGTTTATTAAATGCTATCACCGATCTGGAATTAAATGAAAGACGGCTGATTATTTTTTTATCGCCATTGGTTCGTAAAGCGGTTGATGCCGACCCTACGCAGCGTATTTTTATCGTTAGGGTCAAGGACTTTGTCGATGAATACGGTCTTAAAGGTAAGTATTTATACGAAGAACTAGAAACTATTGCTGATAGCATTTTAGAAAAAGTATTTTTCTTTTGGTATGACTACAAGGGGAATCAAGCAAAGAAAGGAGTTAGCTGGGTTTCGGAATGTGATTACATTGAAAATGAAGGATTGGTGAAAATAAAGTTAGACGATACTGTTATTGAGATGCTAACTGTTTTTGACAAGGTAAATCCTTTCACTAAGTATGAACGGAAAATGATTGCTAATTTGGGGAGTTATGGTGTTATTTTGTTCGAACTTATGGCCAGCTGTATGTACCAAAAACACAAACAGAAGACTTATACCGTTGAATACTTGCGTGCAAAGTTTAATTGCGTTGATACTTATTCAGTGATTAGCGAGTTCAAACGGAACGTCTTAGATACAGCGATTAAGGATATTGAGGCTCACACCCCTTACCGTATCAGCTATACCCAAAAGAAAAAGGGAAGGGTTATAAGTGAAATTGTATTCAGTTTTAGAGATACAAGAGGAAAAGCGTTAAATGGAAAAGGTAAAAACCAGGGCTTAGAGCGTGCCCCCAATACGGCTGATATGTTGACCAATTACAATGATAAACAACTGGCAAGAGCAGTGCATAGTAAGAAATTTATGGCAGATTATAATGGTTTAGTAGCAGCTCAAAACCCTGCTAATCAATCAAGTAGCGCTTGGGTTAGCCACATGGTTGAATGGGTTAAAAAAGATCCTGAACGCTTTACCAAACGGCCTGCAAAAGAGTATTTGGACGATGAACAAGCGCCTAGATTCTGAATTCGCTTCACTCTGGCATAAGCGGCTTAAAGCCCGTGATTCAAAAAGAATCAGGGGCTTTTCTATTAACCGAGCCTTAAAACACTATCAAGCGAAGTCATTTAACGTAAGGTTATTTATGCGAACAATAGGGCTTTTGGGGGCGTTCAAAACTCTGTGTCAACGGGAGTTTCCCAAAAAGTGTGTAACTGCTTATAATCCACTAACCGGAGAATAAGCAATGACTGACCAAACTGACATCAAGAAACTGGCTGAGCAAATGGCCGGTAGCATGAAAAGCTTCGATGACATCAAAGACTTTCAGAAGCAGCTCATGCAATCCTTCATCGATACTGCTTTAGAGGCTGAGATGGAAGACCATCTCGGCTAACCCAAACATGAAAAGGCGGATAAATCTAATAAGCGTAACGGTCATAATAAAAAGACCGTCCGCAGTGACACAGGCGATCTTGAGATCTCCACCCCAAGAGACCGTGATGGTGACTTTGAACCTACACTCGTGCGTAAGCATCAAACACGTATCTCAGAGCTTGACGATAAAATCATCTTTTTTTATGCTAAAGGCCAAACTACCACTGAGATTGTCGAGAGCATCAAAGAGCTCTACGATGTCGACATCTCAGGCTCTCTTGTCTCAAGAGTCACCGACAACATCTTAGACGACATCACCGCTTGGCAGAACCAGCCATTGAGTAGTGTTTATCCTATCGTCTATTTAGACTGTATTGTCGTTAAGATACGTCAAGACAAGCAAATCATTAACAAAGCCATTTACTTAGCGCTAGGCGTCAATCTCAACGGTAAAAAAGAGCTGCTTGGTATGTGGCTCTCAGAGAATGAAGGAGCTAAGTTGTGACTAGGTGTTCTTACCGAGCTTCAAAACCGTGGCGTACAGGACATCCTCATTGCCTGCGTTGACGGTCTAAAGGGCTTTCCTGATGCCATCAATACGGTCTACCCCAAGGTACAGGTTCAGCTGTGTATCGTACACATGGTGCGCTATTCGATGAAGTTCGTACCGTGGACGGATAAAAAGGCCGTAGCAGCTGATCTAAAGGCCATCTACGGCGCTGATACGCTTGAGATAGCAGAGGCTAACCTTGAAAACTTTGATGAGACTTGGGGCACAGAGTATCCGCATGTGGTTAAGTCTTGGCGTAGTAACTGGGAGGGTTTAACGGTGTTCTTCAACTACCCTAAAGACATCAGAAAAGCGATTTATACCACCAATGCTATTGAATCATTAAACAGTGTGATTCGTACGGCAGTGAATAAGCGTAAGGTGTTCCCCTCTGATCAGGCAGCATTCAAGGTAGTATATCTGGCAACCCAGCAGGCATCCAAAAAGTGGTCGATGCCCATTCGTAACTGGACGTTTGCCCTTAATCGCTTTATGATTATGTTTGGAACCATCCCAAAGATGTGATTCATCACAGCGATCGAGGGGTTCAGTACTTATCCATTCGCTATACTGACAAAATGTGTGACTCTGGTATCATCGCTTCTGTCGGCACGACTGGTGATTCATACGATAATGCACTGGCTGAAACGGTCAATGGACTCTATAAATCTGAGGTAATTGACTATTTAAAGGAGAACTGGACTGGTATCAATGATGTTGAACTGGCAACCCTTGAATGGGTAGACTGGTTTAACAAGAAGCGTTTGCATAGCACGATTGGTTATGTGTCACCTTTTGAGTTTGAAAAGCAGTATTATGATAATGTAATCCTGTCAGGTGTTGCTGCCTGACTCAAGTAAATAAGCCTCCGATAAAGTCGGGGCGGTTAAAAGTTTCATTAACAGCCCCTTCTTTTAGATCAACACCATCCCACTTAGAATCCCCTAAGCCAACTGTCTTAACTTCAGCCATGTACTTCTTGCCATACTCGTCAACAGTAAGCCCCAATGTAGGTTCTTTTCTAGTTTCAACCGCTTATTTTTTCGGTGCAATGACCTCCTTTTCCGTTGCTACCACTTCTTTTTTGGCTTCCTTTACAGACTCTTCTTTCAGAGGTGTGGCAACAGCAACTTTCTCGTTACTCTCGACCTGCTCTGGCTTAGGCTCCTGTTTTGAAACTGTGGTCGGCTCAGAGTTCTTTGCAGCCACATTTTCAGTAGCTTCAGGGTCTGTGAAAACAGAACCTAAAAATAAAACTGCGAACCACACCAAAGCAATCAAGCCTGTAAAGTTCATTCTGCTATATTTGCCACTGGGGTTACCAGCAGTACGAATACCAAATTTAGAAGGCTTGAAAAAAGAATAGACGTAAACAGCTGGGATAACAATAAACAAGATAAAACCTAGCACTGCAAACACAAACATAAGGCACTCCAAAGGGAAATTGCAACACAACAAAGGTATAAAAACACTGCAGTAAAAGCGAAGAAGAAGAGAGGGCTATTATAGCCAAGCACTGGCAACTGTACTAAGCGAATAATAGCCTAAGCAATAAATGTTAGCAAAGGTAAGTGATGTGGGGGATTTAGACTCTGTGCACCTTTTGGATCTGTAGGCACTTAATCATAGAGGTGTATAAGACCACAAGTAGTCACACAAAACATGCACCGAGCCAAAAGAGCACCACGTGTAGCTATTATCTGATTATGGCTATTTTCCCTTTTTTATTTTTCTGAAGGCGTTTATAATTTTTGACAGTTTTGCAATAACGCGTAGCCACCTTTAGATTTTTTTAAATCTAACAAAGAGTAGACCATTGAGTCTCCAAACACGCCATCATTAATAGTTCCTACGCTCAGTAAGTAGTTATTATTGGAGAATACTGGATTATTTTTTTTACTATATTGATCATCAAAGTTTAGCTGTTGTGAAATATTATCGTAAATCACTGTCGCACTAGTTTTTTGGTTATTAAAGTGGTAGGTTACGCTTAGATTTTCGTTGCTATCACACTTGTAGTTGACGACATAATTTTGCTGGTTAGATGGTTGCTGCTGGTCAGTAATAAAGGCTTTCAAATTAAATTTTATTTCGGTGCTTGCATGCTTACGGGCATCATTGCGTGTTTGGCTTACGATAAGCTTATAATCCCCTGTATAAGGCAGGACTTGGAAATCACCAGAGAGTTCACTAGTTTTATTGTTATTTCCAAGATACAGTAAATTTAATACCACATCGTCTGATGTGTTTTGTCTTACTACTCTTAATACTTGATTAGCTTGTGCATGGAATATATATTCCTTTGTATCATAGCCAGTAATACTGCCCTTGACATCCAAAACTTGGGGGTTAGCAATATTACTGTGACTATTTTTATGAGAAATCTCTACTGCATTAGTATACTGACTACTGTTATCAGGTGTTGTGTTACAGCCTGCTAAAGCAGCTATACACGGTATCACAAATGCAAGGGCGAGTATTTTCTTTGATTTCATCTTAAAACCTTTCGTATTAAAAAATAATTGATTATTTTAACATCCAAAATAGTTGAGTTTATTGGTGTCGGAAAAACTATATATTACATCCATATCTTCGAGTAGATTTTAGCTAGTACACAATAGACCAAAGCAAATCCAATGAAAAAACATAACAGATTAACACTCCACCCCAGTGAATGATATGTTCAAGCTAGTAAAATACGGCAAATATTCAAATATTATCCAATCAAGAATCCAAATAATCACGCACGGGGCGTTTATTAAATTGGCTAGCGTCTTTAATTTAGTTGACACAGAGTTTTGAACGCCCTCTTCTCTTATTATATTTAAAGGAAAAATTATGCGTTCTTTGCTTCTAACGACAATGTGCTTAACGGGCAGCTTAGCTCTAGTGGCTTGTAGTAACCATCGTGCCGACACCACGGATCTGAGTAAGCAGCCTACAATAGAAGCGCCGGTAGCGTCAGGGGCATTTACTGCTTTTGGAAACAAAGGGAAAATTTGGCGAATAGTGATTGAAGGAAATGAGCTAAGTATAGAGGCAAATTTCTTAAAGCCAACGACAGCAACAGTTACCGTGGTGGGTTCTGGTTCTGTCAATACTGAAGGTGTCGAATACGCGAGTACTGTCAATGGACAGCCTATTGTTGTGAATATAAAAAATAACCTTTGTATCGATGACAATGGCTATCAAAATGAATTTACTGCAATATTAACTTACGCAGGCAAAGCATATCAGGGTTGTGCCGTTGCCGGTGCAATAGAAATTGCGCCCACATAGCAGATAAGCCCAAGCGGTAGCCAATGTATACTTATAGCGAGCCACTCAAACTCTTTTCTTGGTTCGGTACCCTAGTGAGGACTTGAATGGAGTCGTGGATTAGAGAGGTTTAACACGGGGTGTTGAGTTTGGTAAATGCGTAGTACTCGTAGATGACGCTCTTGATAATCGGCGTATCAAGAGGCATTAAACGTAAAGTTGAAACCGACTGTCAGTATCTGGTAGTAAGGTCTAAGTAGTACCTTGTGAGCTGTGACGTGTTCGGGGTATAAGTAGTAAAAAAAGCGTCTACCCGCAACGCATGACAAACACTACAGTATGTTTTCAACCCCCTGTTGTGTAGGTAAGGGGTCTGACACTCGCCCAATCGGTTCCAATAGGTGGTTCTATTCATTTATGACTATAAGAATAGAGAATTATAAATTTAGTAGTCTACAAATCTTACTCAACAAGGTTAATTTGCCAGTTATTGGCTTGAATGACAATATTAATTTTGCGTAGTTTCATCGCCAGGTCATCGGCTTGCTTTTGTAACCCAGCTACTGAGACCATAATATTCCATTTAATTTCACGATGACTATAACGATCTGCCTCAGTGTCGGTCGCTTCAATTGCTTCAATTAATAGTTTGTGGCGCATCTCCAACGCCTCGCGTTCAACCAATAGCGTCAGCATTGATTGATCTTTATCCGTCTTAGCAACTGCATTGGTACGGTGAATACGTTCAATCAAAGTAGATAGCTCAGTAATGACTTGACTAGCCTCAATCATTAGATGACTTGGATCTTCATTTGGCGTATCGCCTTCTTGAACTTTAGCATTACTACGAATACGTCCTTTAATTTGAGCAAGTTTTTTTTGCATATCGCTACGAATAAGTAGGGCTTCTGCGAGTTTCATTTTTAGCTCCTTTTAACACCTTATTAGTATACTGCATTTATTATAGATGTGTTTGTCCGTCGTATTGTTGGCTGGAAGGTGTCTAATCGTATGAACATCGATATGGTGATGGCAGCGTTAAATCAAGCTATTGCAGACAGAAACAACCCAAAAGACGTTATTCATCGTAGTGATAGAGGCGTTCAGTATTTATCTATTCATTATACTGATAAGATGGCTGATTCTGGCGTTATTACCTTTGTTGGAACGCGGGTAATTCATATGATAATGCATAGTACGATTGGTTATGTATCACCTTTTGAGTTTGAAAAGCAATATTATGATAGTCTTAATGAGTCAGGCAAAGTTGCCTGACTCAAATAAAACGCTCTCCGATATAGTCGGGGCGGTTCAGATAGCCAACTGATTTAATATTATTCCGGTATATATGGGGTTAAAAAACGCACTAAGGCAGTGATTATTAAGAGTATTAGAAGAAGGTGTTGATATTTTATAAATCGTTCTGGGATAAATAAACACAGCACAGATACTATAAAAATTCCTATAATTTCAATCAAATTAGATAGACTTTGAGAGCCAAATCCTAGCCCAGTTAATACGACCCACAAAAATGATGGTAAGAATACTAGGCTAAATTTTTTCAATGGTTTATTCATAGGTTAGACTTATCTTCTATGTAGGCGCAGTTTCCATTGCACCGGTAATGGCACAACCATCATATGCTTTGCCTGCGTAACTTAATGTTGCGGTCAGTTCATTTTGGTAGCCATTGTCATCGATACAAATATTTTTTCGTATATTTAAAATAATAGGCTGTCCATTGACTGTACTCTCGTATTCGACGCCTTCAGTAGTGGCGGAACCCACTACTACTATTGTTGTAGGCTCTAAGAATTCTGCTTCTATACTTAATTTATTTCCTTCAACTACTGTCCGCCAACTTTTTTCTTTATTACCAGAAGCGGTAAACGCCAATAACGCTACAGGTACTTCTATTGTCGGCTCCTTATTATGATCCGTACTATCGGCTTGTTGATTACTACAAGCTACTAGGGTTAAGCTGACCGTTAAGCACATTGCCGTCAAAAGCAAAGAATGCATAATTTTTTCCTTTAAATATAATAAGATAACACTACTATTTAGCAGTGTTCTCTTTGTTTACATAATGAAATTCAGGTTTTTACTACTATAGTTAGGTTTGCGATAGAATTAGAAACTAGTGTCTTAATTAAAACCAACGATTATAAGCAGCCTTGTTCAGTAACCTATCAATGTACTCTCTATATTGGTAATATTAATATAACATATCTATAAAGGTTGGCAGTGTGCAGTAAGATAGAATTGTTTTTTTACTACTTGAGTGTTTAAAATATGAAAAATTTAACTGCTGCTATTCTAATTGCGCTTCCTGCTTTAATGATAAGCCCTACAGTAATGGCCGGCTCTTCAGATCTAGTGGCTAAAACTGTTGATGTACAATTTAAAAAAGGCGCAAATTCAGCTAACTATTATGGGAAATTAAAGGGTGTTAAGTACGATTCCTATACATTTTATGCCAAAAAGAACCAAAAGCTTTCTGTTAAAACAACGGGAGGGAATGTAGATTCTTATTTATTTAATAAGAATTTATCAGATTCTGTCAATGTAGGAGAATATTCCTCTGAACTAGATAACCAAGGTTATTACAAGCTTCCATATTCAGGTAAATATGAATTGCGTATTCTTCAGCCACGTTCTCAAGCTTCTAGAGGGAAAACACCTCCATATTGGCTAGAATTATCTATTCTATAGGTATATAAGCTTAATAATGGAGAGCATCCTATATTCTGTGTAACAGCTATGTGGCTTTCATCAATAATTACACAAAATGTAGAATGCTCTCCAATTTTTTAAAATTTGGTTACCTTACAATCTTGTTATTAATGGCTTTAGCCCATCCTATGCACTTATTCTGACATCGCCCACAGGGTTGATCTACCTTCAAAGGTTTATCAACATAGCCGCAAGACATGCAAGGATAATACTCATCGGCATTTATCTGATCGACTAATTTATATTGTTTAGGAAAAAGTGGTAAACCATAACGTACCTGGTCGTGAGGGTATAATAATAGGCTAAAATCTCCAGTGGTCTCTAACAGACCAACTCGAACTTGACCTAAATGTTCAACACCTTGCATACGCATTTCAGAAAAAAATTCATCATGTGACATCTCACCTCCTTCAATTTTCTCAAGGACCAATAGACCATCTTCTACGATATAAAGCGAAGTACCTTCTAAAAGGTCTTCAAATGGCTGGTATTTCATCATAAGCCAAGTACATAATCGATAGAGACATATTACAATGCTCATAATAAGCAATGCCTGAATTAATGGTAAATCCTTAGTAAACATAGGGTCCCCTGCGATGGATCCTAATGATAAAATGATAGTTAACTCGAATATAGAGAGCTGCCTAACACCACGCTTCCCAGTGAACCGTAGAAATAAAATGATCATGATAAACATCACAGTGACACGCACAGCAATTTCAGCAGCAAATGCCCACGTCGTATCGAGAATAAATATATTGGCCCAATCCATAGGTTCTTTTCCTACAAGGTAAATGCTTAAAAAAGTTGTCACGGCCACTAAAATTATCTATGGTCAACCTTCTTTAATCTGAATTAATTTCTCAAATTACAACACAACCTACACATATGTAAGACTGCTGCAATAAGGATTAAATCACATAGAACACTAAAAACGTTCATGCTACATACATTTGTTGGAGCGGTGCTTATAGTATTTATATCAACTGATTATTAGTTAAGAAGTTGATGAGTACAAGTTACTTAATCATAAGCCAAGGAGTATGGAAATGAACAGTGAAACCTTAAAAGGTGAATGGAACCAACTTAAAGGTAGTGTTAAGCAGAAGTGGGCAGATCTAACTGACGATGATCTCACCCATATTGAAGGTAGCCGTGATAAGTTGGTAGGACGATTACAAGAACGTTCTGGTCGAACTAAGGAAGAGGTCGAACGTGAGGTTGATGATTGGCGTCGTGAGAACGACTACTAGCAACTAGTATTAATTTTAAAATATAAAAACAATAAGACCATACCTTAAATATCGCTCCTAACCGCATTTTTTAAAATGCGGTTTTTTTGTATGTCAATTTCTTATAAAACCAATGCCTAACCCTATTAATAAAATAGTAAGGATAGCTATGAATAGCATCCTGATCTGAACTAGCTGTATTTTTTCTGCAATCTTTATAGCATCTTTAGTACTATTAAATTTTTTAAGTTTGGTCGTTTGTTTTTTCTGGCGCATATTTTTATCCCTTTATAATTTTACTTCATATCTTATGGGATATGAGCTATTCCATTTTTAGTTTAGGCTAAACCTAAATTTATGCCCCTTTATTAGAGGCTATAACAAAGTATAAGGATGTTAATTGAGCCTTTCTTAGGTAGTTTTAGTATATGGTTTTCGGTGAAATTGGACAACCATCTAGAACAACTATGATACTGTACTAGGTATACATCAGAGGACATCATTGAACAAAGAGAGGCTATGTGAACATATCAGTATCAGAAGCATCAAAAAGATGGGGTGTATCAAGGACCACAATCTACAAAAAGATAGATGATGGCGAGCTTTCAAGAAATTCAGACAAGAAAATCGATACTACTGAAATGTTACGGGTGTTTGGGAACCCACCAAGCACTGAACGTACTGAACAAAATGAAAATAATGTCCAATGGACGTCAGTGAACAGTGAAGCTGAACAGGAAAACGTTCAGCTAAAACATCAACTGGAGATGGAAAAACTAAAAAATGTCCACCTGCAGCAGCAGGTGGATCATCACAAACAATTAGTTGAAAACTATCAAAAGCAAATTGACCAGTTAAGTAAGAGCTTGGACAAAGCGAATGCTAGTATTCAGGACTTTGCACAAACTAAGCTATTAGAGATGAAAGGTAGCTTATCAGGATCGAGCATCTCTCAAGACGAAAACAACTCCAAGGACAATCAGGGAGACAGTGAAATAGTAAGTTCTGATTCAAATTCAAAACCTGCTACTAATCAAGAAGCTATCAACACTAAGGGCAAGAAAAGATGGTGGAGCTTGTCTTTGTAAATGCTCTCATGGATAGTTAGGTTTTAAGGAGCAAAACCTTTACTTGTTAAAGAGTAGCTAAGTATCACAGTTGTCATGAGCATTTATTAGGAGTAGTATATAGACTATAATCTATATTATGGTTTTATATGTGGACTGTCATCACAACCGATCTATTCAATGATTGGCTTTATCAGCAAGATCAATCGACACAAGAGAAGGTGCTTGCCGCTTTAGTGGTTTTACAGCAGCAAGGCCCAAGCCTAGGGCGCCCTTTAGTGGACACTGTATATGACTCAAAATTTACCAACATGAAAGAGCTTCGGGTCCAGCATCGAGGTAAACCACTGAGAGCCTTTTTCGCATTTGATCCGAAAAGGCAAGCGATTGTACTTTGTATCGGTGATAAGGGTAATAACAAGCGCTTTTATAAAGAAATGCTAGCCACAGCCGATCAGCAGTATGAGTGTCACCTTAAAACCTTGGGGGATTTATAACATGACTAAGACATTACAAGAGCTATTAGCAGAGCGCTCTTTAGACAGCCAGGCGCGTATTCAGCAACTGGCCGAGCAGCTATTTTTGGAAAACCAACTCTACCGCATCCGAGAGGAGCTTGAAATCTCTCAAAAAGAACTTGCTCAAACTTTGGGTATTAAGCAGCCTTCACTATCTGCTATAGAAAACCGTGGCAATGACCTTAAAATCTCAACCATGAAAAAATATGTTGAAGCCATGGGTGGTAAGCTTCGTATTGATGTGGAGCTGCCAACGGGGAAGCATATTGGCTTTACTGTATAAATATATTCGTCAGGTTATATAGAGGAAGATATTGGTTTTGATGCCTTTGAAACCTCAGCAATCAATTGTCTTGAACACTTCACAGTCTGTTGAATATCAGAGTAGCTGTGGCCTGATTTTAGAAGACTGGCAATAATTTTACGCTTTTCCATGTCCTTCCCCCGCCCTTTATATTTACCTTGAGCTTTAGCGCGTGCAATACCTTGCATTTGACGGTTACGTCTATCCTCATAATCCTTTCTAGCTATAGCCGCTAACATATCCAGCAGCATGTCATTTATGGCGCGTAGTACACTGTCCATAAACTCCGAGCCATTACCTTGTTGCAATGCCATATATGACGTTGGAAGCTCTTTAGACACTACAGAAAGACGTTTGGCTGATAGTTTTCTCTTTAAGGTATCCCAATCAGTTTGATTTAAACGTGCCAAACGGTCTATCTGTTCAACTAAGATCACATCGCCCTCAGAAGCATCATCAATGAGCTGCATGAGTTGTGGACGTTCTAGCATCGCTCCTGACTCGTTCTCAATATAGAATGCTGCAATTTTATGGCCATGCTCTCTAGCAAAAGCAATAAGTTCATCTTTAGCACGATTGGCGTCTTGCTCTTTGGTTGAGGCACGAAGGTAGGCTCTAATAAACATAAACACCCAAAATAGTCTGTTATAAGTGGTTCTATTATACCAGTCTATTTTAGGTGGTCTATTAATATTTTATAAGGCGTTTTTAGGTGGTTCCGCTAGGGTATACCCTACGATAACAGGAAAGCCATCGCGGATGACAAAACCTGTTTAGCTTTTAAACAAAACGGGTTTGTCGATAGTATGTAAGATAAGTTCGAAAAGTAACTGGAGTGTGAGACTATTCATACTGGGTCTGAATTAAAGTTTTATTGTGATTAATTTCTGCTCAATGTTATTCATTTGTCGCCACGATGAGTGATGGCGGCTTGTGATTTAGTTAGGAAAAATAATCTTGAGTAATAAGATACGTTTGTGGCATTTATAGCAGAGCTTGTTCTAGGCTTCTTTACTTACATTTTCCTGCAAGTTCTTTTTTAGTAAATGATCGAATATAAATGGGCCAAAAGGTAAGAGTGAGCCGAGTACGCCCGCAGGTATTGCCCAAAGAGGCATTTTCATTTTGATAGCTGAGCCTATAAGTATTATGATATAGGTAATAAACAACATACCGTGTGCCATACAGATGTATTTCACACCTTCTGGAATGTCCATCATATATTTTAGTGGCATGGCGATGAAGAGCAATAATAAGAAAGAGGTGCCTTCTAGATAGCCTATAGTCAGCTGAATGTAAAAATGTTATGGATTTAAACGCGCTACTGGTATAAATTTTACTTGCGTGCTGCGTTCCCAGAGGCTGCGCAAAATTCATCCCAGTAGTGCTATGACATTTTTAGAGTGTATCGACTATATAAGGGTAAGACTTTTTAACGCTGTCTCTTGTTTTTTTTCTAAGGCTGTGAATTTTTTCAATAGTTGGCTGAGTCTGTGACACTGTATTTTCCTTTTGTTATTATCAATAAAGAATTTATGGATTATTCAATGTCTCTATAATAATGGCTCTACGCAGAGCTTTTAAGTATTGAGTTTTAAGACCTAAAATGAGTGAGTACCTATACCAGTCATACATTACCTTCCAGTTCACATGTTATAAACATACTCAAGTATAAAAAGTATTTTTCCGTATAGAGTGAATACGACGCTAGTTCATTTTGTTTGTGATAATCGGCATCAATGTGCTTATTTATTACGCTTACTTTCTAAAAATATCATGTCAATTATAATCAATGCGACACCGACACAGACACCTATATCTGCAACATTGAAAAGAGGATAATTCCAGACATCAGCATAATGCACATGGATAAAGTCAACCACTTTACCAATTCTTAAACGATCGATTAAGTTGCCAATCGCACCACCAAGCATTAAGGCCAACCCCATAGATAATAGCTTGGCTGCACGTGGCGCTTTGATTAAATAAACCGTTAAAAAGATAGCCATTACAAAAGCTAAGCCTGAGAAAAACCATTTCTGCCAACCGCCAGCGTTGGCTAAAAAGCTAAATGCTGCCCCATAGTTATAAGCGAGTGTCCAGTTGAGAAATGGTTCAATGACCGGTACGGGGTCATTGAACGCTAATGTGGTTTGGGCCAACCACTTAGTCCATTGATCAAGTATTAATACCATTATCGCCAACAAATACCAGATAAAAGCGCGACTGCCATTGGCAACCATTTTTGGCATTTTGTCCAACTTATCTTTAGGTGTTATTGAGTTGCCTGAAGTCACGTACATAGCTTTAGGCGTATGATTTATGGTTTTAGAGTCAATCGATTGATGAGTACTACTCACAGCTATAGGTACCTTCTTGTCAGCAATATTAGTACTAGCCGATTCAACGCTATTCAATTTAGTACTATCTAATCTGTCGGTAGATTCAGTCATAGTTGTTTTCTTTATCTATGTTTATACAATGAACAATGTTAAACGTATATGTTTTTGGTATACGATTATTAATCGCGCCACTTTCATAAACGGCTCCACTTACCGCTCTGGTATTATGAAACTTACGGTAATAATTTTTGGGGCTGTCCTAGATAACTAGTTCAAACCCTGTTTAACCCATTGTAGTAATTGCGACTTTGGGTCACTGTGATTGAAACGCCACTCACATTCCTTTAAATAGAGGTGAAAATGTTCTTTTGGAACTCCGTTAAACTTACGTAGATGCCGTTTAGCTTGGTTCCAGAAGTTCTCTATACCGTTAATGTGATTCTTGTCATTAACAAAGGTTTTGGAGTGGTTGATACGATAATGAGTAAACTCACTGACATCTAATGCGTTATAGCTTTTAAATGAGTCGGTATAAACAATGCTATCAGGCTTCACTTTTTCTCTTATGATGGGGATCAAAGTATCTGCTTTAGCATTGGGTATAATACAAGCGTAGACCTTGCCATTACGCTTTAATAGGCCAAACACGGGCACTTTGCTACCAGCACCTCGCCCTCGCTTGCCTTTACGAGTGCCACCAAAGTATGATTCGTCTACTTCGATTTCGCCTTCAAATAGACCAGGGTCTTGACTATTCTCGTAAATAAGCAGTCTTAGCCTATGAAAGTAATAACTGGCTGTGGTTTTATTAACACCAACTAAGCTTGCTGCTGTTCTCGCGGTAGAACCGGCAACAAATAACTCGATTAGTCTGCTTTGTTTATACCAACTTAGTTTACTCTTTCTCATAGTGCTATCCTAAATAATTTTACTTATCTAGGACAGCCCCTAATTTTTTATTAGGGAATCTGTTGATTGATTTCAACATTAACCTGAGTCTGTTCAACGCTAATCATTATAGGATTACCCGATAAGTCGCCTGATTCTGCTATGGCATTACCGCTATGACTAATACGAGCAACGACTGCTAACTGAGTTTTGTCACTACGAGCTGAATTTAACGTGCGATCTGGCATCATCGCATCAAGATTGCTTAAGCGGATACTAGCCTCACCTTGCTTGATAATACTAATGGGTAAACGTTTGGCGGCAAACGGAGGGCCCCCTTTCACATCACGTATCGCTACAAACAACACATCATCAGCTTTCACTAACAGTAATAAATTAGCGTTAATTTTCACTGTCACGTCAATACCTTCTAGCGCTTGCTTTTCTTGCGTGCTAACGTAGTTGCTTAACTCATCTAAGCTTGCTAAAGCTTTAGTATGATCACCTGGTTTGGCCACAATGCTGCCTTGTAAGCGTTTAATCCAACCTTGCGCTTCTGCAAAGTTACTACCACGTGCCTCACCCATTGCCATTAGCATCTGCGCACCTTCATGCTGTGGATTTTTGGCAAGGACATCTTGT
>NZ_CP029793.1:0-8194 GCF_003209315.1 Psychrobacter sp. YP14
GTTGGCGATACCACAAATTGTCTGTATCATGTCTTTATATAGATTTTCGTTAATTTTTCTTGAGTTTGAAAGGTCATACAAGCCTTGTTTGCACTCATACCTGTTTGACTCTATTTTAGATCTTCTAATAGAATTTTCGAAATCTAACGCTAAACCAGCACCATGGCGCAAAACTGGTGGATCTTTTTTTACAAAAAACCCCTGAATTAAGCCTATAGTAAGATTAATATTCTTCTCTCTGTCTGAAGTTACTGAATAATTAGCACTAGATGTCATCTTCTTCTGTAAATCTATGAGAGCATGGATAATTTTTTCATTATCAGCTGGCGACTTTTCCTCTTTTACGATTAGATGAAAAAAAGCCATAAATATTGCGAAGAAAGACTCCTTAGCAGGATTTCGTGACTTTTTATTAACTGTATTAATTATTGTTACTTCTATACCATCGAAAACGCTTTCGACTATGGAGAAGGTAACCTTTATTTCATGTATTAGCTTTTCTACACCATACTGTATAAGTGCATTATTAAAATCTGTATGTTCAGATGTTTCACTATCATAAATTTTATTGAATAATTCCCTGCTTTTTGCTAGCGGTTCATCTTTTACTATACTAGCGATTAAGTCTAGAATCATCTCTTCATCTTCACTATCACGTAGTTGCTTTTTCCAGATAATTCCATTTTTGCACCAAAATATTTCCTCAGCCACTAAGCCATATCCAATTCTCTCGCGCGTTGAGTCGATACTTATTTCTGGCATTTCTGATAAGTTTAGAATATCTTTGGAAGAGTCTCCTCTTATTTCAGATGCTACTTTTCTAACCGTATCCGACAGAATATCTAACATACCTGCTTGTCGCTTCTCTTGCGGACTTAGTTGTTTCCCTCCAGAATTGATTCTACCAAAAATGTTAGTTATTTCATTTTCATCATTTGTAGGATAGATGGTTATAGCTAACTGATAATCCAAGAAATTTGCGCAGGTTTTTGGGTCTAAAAGTATATCTTTATCTTTAATAGGTACAAAAATGTTTTCTTTTGCAGATTGCATTGCCCTCGAAGATTGAGTTGTATCGAAGTACTTATCATTTATCGAAAATCTATTTTCAATAAATGAAACTATAGAATTTAGTCTCTGTAACCCATCGATTATTTCTAACTTTCCGTCTTCCGTCTGAGCAAGTAAGATCAATGGTATGGGTAGATCCTTGATGATACTATCAATCAAATATTCTTTCTCATCTACTGTCCAAACTAACTTTCTCTGATACTTTCTATTTACTAAAAACCTTCCTTCAGAATAATTCCTATATGCCTCTTGTAGACTCATACCTCTTGGAGTAATACTCATATTGATTCTCTTTTGCAATTCATTTCAGTAGGTGTGGTACCAATTTCAGATAGCTTCAGTCTAATACAATAAAGCTCTAATCATGGAGAAATATCATACTCCGTATGATTGGAGATCATCAATCTGTCTAAGTCTCTGATAGCATACCCTATCGGAACCATCTAAAACGCCTTATAAAACATTAATAGGCCACCTAAAATAGACCCCTATAATAAAACCATTTATAAAAGACTGTTCAATAACTACCCTGCTTAATTGGAGCTAGATAACTAGCCAACCCTTTGTTCTTCTTATTAAGATTCGGGTTCTTTCTGAGACCGCTCGCCTAACATACACTAAGAAAAAGAACCGCAGAGCGGTTCTTTTAGGTTACTTAGGTGAAGTTACTATTTTTTCTAAATATCCTTTTTGCAACATATCAATGTTCAATAAATAATTACCTTCATCAAAATAATCTCTAAGTGGCTTAGTGGTTGTTAGCCAACCCTTACCATCAGTAACCCATATAAACTCTATATCTTGAGCCTTCCATAACTCACTCATTTTTGTGTATTCTGAGGCAGTAGATTTTAGTTTTGAGCCCCCACCGTTATAAAAGTTACATTCTATAAAGAATAGCTTACCTGTGCTTTTTTTATAAATAACAAAATCAATGTTTTTACCTGCCTTACCTATTTTTACGTCCACACCCCATGCTTCTTTAATACTTTTGACGTTGCCTTGAGGTAAATATTCCAGGTCGTTTTCATGACAGAAAAGTGCCACAAATGACTCTACTAGCTTCTCCATTTGTGTACCGCCACGGTTCTTCCGAGCATTTGAGTCAAGCCCTACCTCAACTCCTGTGCAATAATCTGGTAGGTTTCTGATACTCCTGTCTTGCATCATCTTGCCAAGACCAGAATGCATAACAAAATCGACTAAATTATTTAAATCATCATCTGTAAACTCTCTATGCTTAAAGTCAAAGTTCCTATGGATATAGTTAGTTTTGTCTATGAGAATATCAATTGAGTTATCCCGTATAGCAAGTAAAGCAGGGATAGCTTTAACTGTTTTTGGATACTCTTTGAAAATATCAAACAAAGCACCCTCAATATTTTCTTTACCTACAGCAGCATTTAGGATGTTTAACTCTTTCTCTATAGGCGCAATCTTGGTTAAAACCTTTGCCCAATTAACAAAATAATCATATTGGAGAATCCCTCTTTGGCTTAAGGTATTTACCATTTGAGTAAAGTGTGCCGCTTCGTATAGCTCTTTCATTATTTAATAATTCCTAATCAGTAGTTCATTAATTTGCCCACGCTTAGTACCTTTAGAGTTGATATTACGGCTAGCTTTAACACGTTCTATTTTATAGCCCTCATACAAATCATCAAAAAATGTATTAGTAACATCAAAATTAGTTGTATCTGAATTACTTAGCAGCCACTGATGACCTTGATCATCTAGCAGGTCACAAACTAGCTTTAGCTTCACCTGATCATCATCATTAAAGCTATCTTTAGCATAAGAGGTAAAGCTGGATGAATCATTCAATGGTTTATATGGTGGGTCAAAGTAAAAGAACGTAGGTAACCCATCAGGGTTATCCTCATTAGCTAATTTTAGGGCCCCTTCAAAGCTGATATTACATATATCTACACCAGATAATAGCCGTGAAGCTTTCAGAATAACATCTTCAAACACAAAATTAGGCTTCTTGTAGCTTCCTATAGGAACATTAAAACCATTATTTTTATTTACCCTATACAAACCGTTAAAGCCAGCCCTATTTAGAAAAATGAATAGCCCTGCATGTTCTACAGAACTGACATCTCTTTTATTAAAACTATCTCTTTTATCGTAATAAAACGGCTGCTTTGCCTCTTTGTCTTCAAGTTTATCGTACTCACTTTGAATAAGCTTCAAATAATCCAATAACTCGGTAGGGTTTGATTTAATTACCCTGTAAAGATTTATCAAGTCGCTATTAATATCGTTTAATATCACTTTAGTGGGCGGATGTGGACTATCTAAAAGATGTAATGCCACTGCCCCACTACCCACAAAGGGTTCAACATACTGATAGGGCGACTTGTTATATACATATTCTGGTAACCTCTTAACAATTTCCGGAATTAGCTGACTTTTTCCACCAGCCCACTTTAAAAATGGTTTTGCCACTGCACTCGCCTTTTTATTTCTTAAAAAAATATACGAGGTATACATAAAATATATACCTCGTATACACCTTATAACTTACATCTAGTTACTCTAACATGTCTGCCAAAAATTCGAGAAGCTGCGGTAAATCAAACTCCCCTTCTACAAACCCAAATTTTTCACAGCCATCCGGAATAATAACCGTCTGACCCTCAAATCTTGTATCTTCACTAATAATACGCAAGGTACTAACAAGCTCATCCCTTACGACAGCAGGAATTTGAGAGTCTAGAAGCTCATCTTCTCCTTCTACTGACATTTTATTAATGTTAATCGTCAAGTTCTCTATCTTTATCATCTTCATTTCCTTTATTATCAACCTTGCTTTATTGGAGCCAGATAACTATCCACCCCTTTGTTTTTCTTATTAAAAGACTCGGGTTCTTTCTGAATAATATGCATCATTTCACGTTTAAACTCTTCAGTGTCCATTTTTCCTTGGTAGCTAAGGCTTGGATGGTCATTATAGTCGTTCATAAACTGTGGGTTATTAACAATTGATTTAATCTTATCTTGCGACAATACCCCATCGTTATTGGTCATCTTATCAAGCGTTTTCTTATGGAAACTGAGGTTTAGAGAAGTAAATGAACGACCAACCTTCTTATAGCTAACACTTACTTTGTAGTTGGTCTTTTGATTGACCTCCTCAATTGCCCTGTCTATTACAAATTGTCGCAACTGGCCAAACTGTTTGTACTTATTTTGAACTCCCATTATTTCCTTGAAATCAGCTAAATCCAGCTCTTTACTGTACTTAAATTGATTAGTCCACATGACTATCAGCTCATATAAACGTATAGAGTGTACGCTAGACAGTTCAGCAACTTCATGTAGTCGATATTTAGTAAAATTAACGGATAACTCTGTTAAGTATGGAAGTATATCTTCAGCAAACGTAACAGTTATTTGTGCTTGATTTGGATCAAACAGAACTCCACTAACAAACCTTGTTCTCAAGGTCTGGTTATCTTCGAGCTTTATAGTGACTTCTCTCTCAAATAAACGGTCAGCAGACTTCTTCAGGTCTCTATATGCGTTATCCCTTGTTGTTTCCTTATAAAACAACTCTTTCATTGTATTAACGGATATAGTGAACTTAGTTTGCTTCGTTACTTCAGTTGGTCTGTTGGGTCTACTGTCAATTTTGCTGATACAGGCAAGCAATAGCTCTTTTTCACTTACAGACATTATGTACGATGCTGACACCAGGTCGTTAGACTGAGTGACTAAATTATTTTCCATTTTTTTATTATTCCTTTCATTCGATGACTAACCTAATATAGCGAACCTATCTATAAAAAACAACATATAAAACAATATTGTTTTATGTGTTGTTTTTTCACTTCATTTACTGTTTTTTCACTTCATTTACTGTTTTTTCACTTCATTTACTGTTTTTTCACTTCATTTACTGTTTTTTGCTCTCGTAAACTATTGATTTAATTAGGATAAAATCTCCATAAACAGGATTAAACAGGATTAAACAGGATTAAATAAAAACCCTTTAAAGAAACAGGAAGTTAAAAAAATTCTTTACGATTGCTTTAGTACTACATTCGAGTACTTTTTAGGCATAAAAAAAGCGATGTTATTAGCATCGCTTTAGTGATTAATTAGGTTGTTTCTTAAATATGATAAACAATTAACGGTTCATTCTTATTGAATAAGACTGATTTCGTGCTAAATCAGTCTCAAATGCTCTTAGACCATCTTGTAAAGCTTTATTTTGTTCTACTGATAACTCTGCTCTATAAGCCCGTTGAAATGTGTCTAACGATGATTTTAAAGCGTGCACATATCTTTCACGTTGATTATCAGGAAGTCTAAGTACATCAAAATAAGAATACTTGAACTGCTGACAAGTTCTATCAAGCGTATCTGCTCTGTGTTTCTCTGCAAGTTCTCTAGCGTCTGCTGTTTGCGTATCGTCAGCAATGAAGCTGTCCAGTGCTTGCATATAGTTAAATGATGAGATTATATCTCGTGTCATTCGTCCGACTTCACCAGCCGAACCTCCCATTGCTCCAATAAGGCTATTGTTAAATTCATCTCGCTTGCTATCTAGCTGTTCTCTAAATTGCACAAAGCTAGATAAACGCTCGTTATATCTCTCACGTTCGCTTTTTGGGTCGTTGATAAGCTGTATTATGTCTTTGTGTTGCTCTATGAACTCGCTATTAATCATTGATTTAAAAGAACGAACTCTCTCAAGAAATCCGATATCTTTATTATCCAGTCCGATCGATTTTTCAAAATCATCTAGTAACTGCATTTGTCGTTGATCGTATTTGTGCGGATAATCTTCTACTGTTTCGTGCCACTCCCACCTGATGCGACTATCATCATTTTTTCTACGCAATAACTTGCCTGCAATTTTCAATTTCACATTTTCAGCAAGTTCAGCGATTCTCTTATCGTCGTATTTGTAGTAACGAGATTGTTTATCTGCTCGTCTTGTTTCTTCAGCAATTCGTCTTTCTTGTTCAGCAAGTCTAGCAGTTGCTTGTTTTCTTCGATTAACGCTTGCTCTGTATTGCTCGTCAAACGGGCTTGGGGTTGCTGTTCGAGCTGTGCTGTTAATTGCTCGTTCTGCTCTCTCAAGCTGTCGTTTTGTTTCGTCAATTCTTTGTGTTGCTCGTTCAACTCTTTGATTGACTGAAACTGTGTTGTTAGTTGCGTTTTCAATGTATTTAGTTGCTCTTTCAACTGTTCTAAGTCTGTCATTTTTCTGCTCTCGCTTGCGACTATTGAACACAAGTTCATTGCGTTCTTTGATGATTGCGTTGATTTGTCCAGGCACAGTAACGGGCGTATTATCTATCTCATAATGTTCACCTTTTTTCTGTGCTTCTTTAGCTTTTCTCAACTCTCGTTCGTACTTGTCACGCTCTTTCTTTGTCGCAACTGAACCCATTTTTAATTGCGGTTCAATGTCAAGCTGGCGGTCTTTATAACTGCGACTATCAATTAATTCTATGCCATGTTCTGCTAACTTTTCGTTAGCGACACGCTCCCAAAGCTGACGCACTTCTTTAACTTCATGGCTCATACGCTCAAGTTTAATTTCACGCCTTTTTTTATCTGATAGCTCGGCTGTGCTTTTGTCTGTTAGTACAATCTCGTTGTTATCGTTCAGCTCTGCTTTGCGTGTTGTTAACATGATATGAGCGTGAAAGTTGCGAGCGTCTGCCCCTCGCTCTATTTCTTTGTCAGTTGGTTTGTGTATCGCACAATCTGCAATAACTCCGTATCTATCTGCTAATGCTTGAGCAAAAGTGTGTGCTAGTTTTTTTCGCTGTTCCTTGTTCAGCTCATGCGGTAAATTGACCAGCCACTCACGAGCGACTCTAGCGTCTTTTCGGTTCTCTGCTTTCTCTGCTTTGTTCCAAAGTTCGCCACGCTCAATACTAATATTCTGATTTTTCAATGATGACGGCAAAATAATATCTGCACTCATAACGCCAAAACGATTTGAGTAATCGTGTTTTTTTCCGTATCTCTCATCTTGCAATTCAACGCCTGCTCGATAAGACGCACTGGCAACGGCTGATTGACCCTTGCCACGACTTATTGATTTTGTGCTTGCTATGAATATTGCCATTTTTAAAAAATCCAGTAGTACGTTTTTTGCAACTGACGGCTTTTTGTCAGTTGCAGGGTTGTAGGGGTTTCCCCTGCCGAGGTTTAGATTTGGTTTAATTAGTAGCGATAGCGGATAATTAACACCAAGTCGAAAACTCGCACTTAGTCAGTGGGACGCAACCATCCGTCAATTAAATATATCATAAACTGTTGTTAGGTACTGGTGAAGTTGCTATAGTCAATCAAATAAATAACTTGGTATTTTAGGAGGATGGTATGAGCTTACTTGATAATAATTTGAAGGAACAGCAAAAGATTAATGAGCTAGAACTTAAAATAAATAGAGAAAAGCAGAAGTTAGATAAGAAGCGGACACGACAAAAAATATTGCTTGGTGCTTTTCTTGTAGATGCTTTACAGAAGGATTCAGTAGATGGTCTAAGGGAATATACGGCTGACCATCTACTAGATTTTTTGACTAGGCAGGGAGATAAAGATTTAATGGCAGATTTGGTAAATGGGCTTGGGAGTAAGGTTAAAATTCAGAGTTAATGTTTTTAATTTAAAAAAGCTTTCAGGCGATGATAATCGTTAAAACTATAGAGACCATCACAGATTTTAGGGAAGGCTTTATGTAGGATTTCGTTTAATCAAACAACTTGCTTATTGATATTATTTTACGACCGTCTAACTCAATAGTCCTAGAGTTTTCTCTAGTAAAGCTAGAGTTTCCGATAAAAGCCATTTCATTTTGCTTAGGCACCCGTAATCTAATTACCGACATTCCCTTATAGTTAATTACATCTATTTGGTTTAAAACTTGAGTTTTCAAAGGTTCTGATAACTCTGATTTTGATATTTTCCCCATTAGTTTGTTAATGTAGTCATCGAGACTGCCATTTAATAATTTTAATTCACGATCTATACCTACAACATACCTTTGATTAATAACTTTAGGCTCAATTTGATCTAACTCTTTAATTCTTATTGCATCTGATTCCTTATCAGCCACTCCAATGAATAAGTAACCATCCTCATCTGGTCCAAC